>JAKEGN010000340.1 GCA_022615525.1 Woeseiaceae bacterium | reverse complement strand
GTATTGCTCGACCTGTTCGCGAAAATCCACGGCCACGCCGACGACCTGCAGGCGATTCGCGGCATGCTCGGCCTGCGTTGCCTTCAGCAACGGAATTTCCCGGCGGCACGGTGCACACCAGGTTGCCCAGAAATTGACCAGTAGTGGCGTGCCGCGCCATTCCGACAGGCTGCGCGGCTTGCCATGCAGGTCATCGAGAGTGAAGTCGATCTTGCCCTCGACCACGGAACCCGTTTCCGGCGGTCCCTCCGGTACCTGCAGGTAAATCCGCAGCAAATATCCGCCGGCTGCAATGGCAATCATCAGCAGCGCGATCGTGACGTTTTTTTTCATCGGGGCCCTGGACTTTATCGTTGTACGGTTACCGGGTCCGTTGCGGCGACCGCGGCACTTACGTGCTCCGCAAATTTTTCCGCTTTCATGTAACCAACCACCTCATAGCCGTGCCGCTGCAATCCGTCGCTGCCAAAGAAGATGATGGTCGGCGGACCGAATACGCCGAAGCGCTGCAACAATTTCTGGTCTTCCGCATCGTTCGCCGTGACATCGGCCTGCAGCGTGACCGTGTTCGTCAGCGCTGCCTGCACGGCCGGATCGGAGAAAGTGTACTTCTCCATTTCGATACAGGATACGCACCAGTCGGCGTAGAAATCGAGCATTGCCGATTTGCCGCCCGCGGCAGCCATGGCCACCTCGCGATCGAGATCCTCGACCGTCTTGATACGGCGCAAGGCGAGGCCGTATTCCTGCCCAGGGCCGGTGGAAATACCGGCGCTCAAACCTCCCAGCGGTTTCAGCAGGCTGTGGCCGCCGGCCAGTGCGCCCAGCAGCAGGACAGCACCATAGAGGATGGCCAGCAGGCCGAAGCCCTTGCCAAGCTTCCGCAGACCGGAAGCCTGGGCGTCGAGCGTCGTCAGGCCACCGAGAAAGACACCTGCCATGAATATAAGCACGGCCCAGAGCGCCAGCGTCACGCCCGCCGGCAGGATGCGCGACAACATCCAGATCGCAAGCGCGAGCATCATGAAGCCGAAGGCGTTCTTCACCGCGATCATCCACTGCCCGGTCTTGGGCAGGAACCTGCCTTGCGCGGCGCCGACCAGCAACAATGGCGCACCCATGCCGAGGCTCATGGCAAACAATGCCGCCCCGCCACGCAGCATGTCGCCGGTTTGAGCCATCACGGTCAGGGCGGCAATGAGCGCCGGTGCAACGCAGGCGGTCACCACCAGCGACGAAAGGGCTCCCATGATGAACGCCCCGATTGCCGTGCCACTTTTCTGGTTACCGCTGACACCGGCAAGCCGGCTCTGGATCGCGGAGGGCATCTGCAGATCGAACAGGCCGAACATGCCGAGTGCGAGGACCACGAAGAGCGAGGAGAACAGGATCAGCACCCACGGCTGGTTGAATGCGGCCTGCATCTGCAGACCGGCGGCCGCAGCCACGACACCTGCGGCGGTGTACACCAGTGCCATGCCCATCACGTAACTCAATGCCAGCGCGAAGCCGCGCCGCGAACTGACGTTTTCGCCTTCGCCGGCGATGATCCCGGAAAGGATGGGAACCATCGGCAGGACACAGGGTGTGAAAGCGAGTCCCAGGCCCGCGAGGAAGAACACGCCGGCGGCCGCCCACAACCCGGACTGCGTTATGACTCGCGCGAGCATGGCCTGCTCTGAAACCGGCGGTCCGCCGGCCGCGCCGGTTGCCGGTGCCTGAAGCGCCGAGACCGCAGTGGCTGCCGGCAAGGATACTTGCATGATCTTCGTTACCGGCGGGTAACAGATGCCACCGTCGGCGCAGCCCTGGTATCCGATCTGCAGCTCTATATCCATGGCTTCCGGCGTTGCCCTCGCAAGCGGCACAGTGCCGAATACGTCATCGTGAAACACCTGCATCTCGCCGAACCACTCGTCGAACTTTTTCTCACCCTCGGGCAGCTCGAGCCGGCCGAGTTGCACCCGGTCTGATGAAGTCGTGACGGTGATCTTGTCCCGGTAAAGGTAATAGCCGGGCAGGACCCGGATCCCGAGCTCGACCGTGTTGCCGTCCAGAGCAGTGAGTGCCGGTATGAAAACCTCGTCAACCGGAAGGAAATCGGCATTGGCTCCAAGCGGCGAACCGAATGTGGTATCCAGGCTCAACTTGCCCGCGGCGCCGGTCTTCATCAGCTTGACCTCGGCGATCCAGGTCTGTGGGGTATAACAAAGGCCGAGATCGGCGCAGCCCTGCAGGCGGAGTTCGAGTTCGGCAGCGTCGGGGCGCGAGCCTTCCACGGTGTAGGGCAGGGAGACGAAAAAGCGCTCGCGATAAACCTCCTGAGCGCCGAAGTACTCGTCCTCGTGCGCGATACCCCCCGGCAACGCGTACTGGCCGATGCTGATGCCAGGGCTCAGGCTGGCAAAGGACAATTTGCTCTTGTAGAGGTAGTACCCGTCTTCGATGACGAAATCGATCTCGAAGGCCTCGCCGGTGTCGGCAAGAGCGTAGCGGAAGGCCTCGCGGGGCTTCAGAAAGTCCCCGGTCTGCGCGTTGGCGGAGCCGAGCAAAAGCAGTCCGGCTGCAAGCGCAACAGACTTTTGCCACGAAAGCGTCGTACGCGACCGTTGCACGCAGTACCTCGTTTGTTGGACAGATATCGTTGCTATGACGACTCGGACCGCCAAAACAGCCGGATATTACCGATTATGTCAACCACAGCCGTCGACCGGACAGGAAGGATACCGGTGGTGACCGGGGCTGTCATTGACCGAGCACGCAGTTTCGCTGTGGCGGGCGGGCAAGCAAGCGATCGCTCGCGCTGCCCCTTGAAATTTGCGCCGCCGCCCCTATGATTGGCACTCGCTGCGGCCGAGTGCTAACAGGCACAAGCTGCGAAGACCGCAAAAGTCGGTTACTAATCAATAATTTATAGGAGATCCAATCGATGAAGATTCGTCCGCTTCATGATCGAGTCATCGTAAAGCGCGTGGAAGAAGAGCGCACGTCCCCGGGTGGAATCGTCATCCCGGACACGGCGGCTGAAAAACCGATCAAGGGCAAGGTCATTGCCGTGGGCAATGGCAAGATCCTGGAATCCGGTGAAATACGGGCCCTCGACATCAAGGCCGGCGACAAGGTGTTGTTCGGTAAATACAGCGGAACTGAAGTCAAGGTAGACGGCGAGGAACTGCTGGTAATGAAAGAAGACGACATCATGGCCGTCATCGAAGGCTGAAGTCGACACTCACCCGGTTCTCAAAAGTTCAAGCAAAGAGGAATTTGAAAATGGCTGCTAAAGAAGTTCGTTTCAGCGACGACGCGCGTCAGAAGATGTTTGCAGGTGTGAACATCCTGGCGAATGCGGTAAAGGTGACCCTGGGTCCCAAAGGTCGCAACGTCGTGCTCGACAAGAGTTTTGGCGCACCGACCGTGACCAAGGACGGCGTATCCGTTGCCAAGGAGATCGAGCTCGAAGACAAGTTTGAAAACATGGGCGCACAGATGGTCAAGGAAGTCGCTTCCCAGACATCTGACATCGCCGGTGACGGTACGACAACCGCTACGGTACTGGCGCAGGCGGTTCTGCGCGAAGGCCTGAAGTCTGTTGCTGCCGGCATGAACCCGATGGACCTGAAGCGTGGTATCGACAAGGCGACGATCGCCATCGTTGCCGAGCTGAAGAAGCTGTCGAAGCCCTGCGAGGATGACAAGGCCATCGCACAGGTTGGCAGCATTTCGGCCAACTCCGACACCGAGATCGGCGACATTATTTCGAAGTCAATGCAGAAAGTCGGCAAGGAAGGCGTAATCACCGTCGAGGAAGGCTCGGGTCTGGAAAATGAACTCGATGTCGTCGAGGGCATGCAGTTCGATCGTGGCTACCTGTCCCCGTACTTCATCAACAACCAGCAGAACCAGAATGTCGAACTGGAGAACCCGCTGGTACTCCTGTACGACAAGAAGATCTCCAACATTCGCGACATGCTGCCGGTGCTCGAAGGCGTTGCCAAAGCCGGCCGGCCGCTGCTGATCGTTGCAGAAGACGTCGAAGGCGAGGCGCTTGCCACGCTGGTCGTCAACAACATCCGCGGCATCGTCAAGGTTGCGGCCGTCAAAGCTCCGGGCTTCGGTGACCGGCGCAAGGCCATGCTGCAGGACATCGCAGTGTTGACCGGTGGCCAGGTGATCTCCGAGGAAGTCGGCCTGTCGCTGGAGAAGGCCACGCTCGACGACCTCGGCGAAGCCAAGAAGGTTCAGATCACGAAGGAAAACACGACGATCATTGATGGTGCCGGGCGTCCCGAGGACATCAAAGGCCGCGTCGATCAGATCAATGCCGAGATCGAGGAGTCAAGCTCTGATTACGACAAGGAGAAGCTCCAGGAGCGGGTTGCCAAACTGTCCGGCGGTGTTGCCGTGATCAAAGTTGGCGCCGCAACCGAGATCGAGATGAAGGAAAAGAAGGCTCGCGTCGAAGATGCGCTGCATGCTACGCGCGCGGCCGTTGAAGAAGGCGTGGTCCCGGGCGGTGGTGTGGCGTTTATCCGCGCCGCTGCTGCGACGCACAAGCTGAAAGGCGACAACGACGATCAGCAGGTTGGAATCAACATCCTGCGTCGTGCAATCGAGGAGCCGCTGCGCCAGATCGTGAAGAACGCAGGCGGTGATCCGAGTGTCGTTCTGAATGCGGTCGTCAAGGGCAAGGGCAACTATGGCTACAATGCTGCCACCGGTGAGTATGGCGACATGATCGAGATGGGTATTCTCGATCCAACCAAGGTTACCCGCTATGCACTGCAGAATGCAGCCTCCGTGTCAGGCCTGTTGCTGACCACGGAAGCGATGGTTGCAGAGAAACCGAAAAGCGATACACCCGCAGCGCCGGACATGAGCGGCATGGGTGGAATGGGCGGCATGATGTAAGTCCGGCCAGCCCAGGCAGGAAAATAAGAAGCCCGGAGCGATCCGGGCTTTTTTTTGCGAGCCCTGTAGGAGCGAGCAGTGCTCGCGACAGTTCGGAGACCGTGACCGAAGTCAGCAAGCAAGCTCGGGGCGGCAGAAAACGCCGAAGGGAATATGGTCACTGTCCCCGGACTGTCAAAGCCACAAGCCGTCGTCCAGCGTCTCGCAGGTACAAAAGTCGTACTCGGGTTCCTCATCGCCCAGTCGCCGTACGGCCGTATCGCGGGTGCGGCACACCAGCGTCTCGTGGGAACTGCATTTCAGGATGCGCTCGCTTGCCGGCGCGCTACCCAGGCTGGCCGGGGCACACGCGGCTATCGATAGGCCGATGCATACGACGGCCAGCGCGAGGATTATGCCGCCTGGCGGTTTCACCGGCATGACTACTCCAGCCTCAGTTCGATGGGGTAAATCGGGTACAACATTTCGGCATCCTTGATACACCGACTCTCGATGCGCCGCGTCCCGGCGGATTGTCGGCGCGAACAGGTGACATTCTGTGTCACTTTTCCGTACTGCGAGAGGTATTCCGCGACTTTCGCGTCGATGAGCTGCTGCTGCTCCGGCGATGTCCGTTGATAAATGGAATCATACAACTCGATCCACTCAGGCTCTTCCGACTCGATGGCAACTCCCAGCCATCCCATGCCGAGTACGAGCGATGCTTCGACGTGCTGGCCCTTCAGGAACATGAATGCAAGTATGTACTGCGACTCCTTGAAGCCGCGGGCAGCGGTCACGCTGAGATTTTCAAAGGCTTTCTCGTAATTGCCGCTGTTGTAGTGGCGCAGTCCAGTCGATTCCTGCTTGTACAGGCGTTCAACAGATTCGAGCTTGCTATCCTGGCCGAACGCCGAGGCCGCCGCCAGACATGCAAGGGTCAGTGCGCAACGTCCTCGAATGGCAGCCATCATTACCATAGTCTTTGCGGTCGATGAACAATATGCTCAGTGGTTTTGCGGCAATCCCGCCCGGCTATTGCGCGCACTTCCAACTCGCGTCTGCAACCTGTGGTGCCAGACCCGGTATCCCAGCAGGACCGCCAGCACCAGAGCATAGACAAGCGGCTCCGAGAAGTCTTTCTTGACCTGCCACCAATAGTGCCAGACCCCGAGAACCGCAGCGAGGTACACGCCGTTGTGCAGTTTCTGCCAGTAGCGGCCGAGTCGTCGGCGCTGCCCTGCCGTGGAGGTTGCTGCCAACGCGACGAGGATCAGCAGCGCTGCGAAACCAATAGTGATGAAAGGTCGCTCGAAGATGTCCTCGGTTATCACCGACCAGTCGAATTCTTCCCCTGCAATTGCGGACGTCAAAAGGCCCTGGTCGAGCAACAGCCACGCCAGGAAATGCATCAGGACATAAAAAAACGCGAATAGGCCCAGCATCCGGCGAAACCGCAGCAGCCAGTTTCGTCCGGTCAATTGCCTGAGCGGGGTGACTGCTAGGGCGATGAGGATGAATCGCAGTCCCCAGTTGCCAAAGCGGTCCTGGATTTCCTCAATCGGATTTGCGCCGAGCGTACCACCGATGCCGTATGCATCGGCCACGACCAGCAGAGCCGGCACAAGGCACAGAACGAACAGCACCGGTTTCCAGACAAAACGAATTTGCCGAATGACATCCACGGGAAGGCGACGCTTGAAGCGTCAGAAGTTACGCCGAAGGTCCAGGCCTTCGTACAAATGGGCGACGTGCTCGCCGTAGCCGTTGAACATCAGGGTTTCCTGTTTTGCGGCGCCAAGAATGCCTTGCAGGCCGCCAACGGAGGAGCCGATTCGACGTTCCCGCGCCTGGCTCCAGCGCGGGTGATCAACTTCGGGATTGACGTTGGCATAAAACCCGTACTCGTGAGGGGCCGCCCGCTCCCAGGTAGTGCGCGGACGCGTCTCGCTGAAGGTCATGCTGACGATGCCCTTGATGCTCTTGAAGCCGTACTTCCACGGCACGACCAGGCGCATCGGCGCGCCGTTCTGGTTTGGCAGGACTTCGCCGTAAACACCGACGGCGAGCAGGGACAGCGGGTTGACCGCTTCGGCAATGGTAAGCCCTTCGACGTAGGGCCAATGCAACGCGCGCGATCGCTGTCCTGGCATGCGCTCCGGATCGAGCAAGGTCTCGAAGACGACGTACTTTGCGTTCGAGAGCGGGCGATATTGCCGGACGATATCGGCCAGCGGAACGCCAACCCATGGAATCACCATGGACCAGGCTTCAACGCAGCGCAAACGGTAGATGCGTTCCTCGAGCGCGTAGGGGCGGATGAAATCCTCCAGATCGAATATCCCGGTTTTTTCGCAGTGACCGGCGACCTTGACGGTCCACGGCATGGGCTCGAACTCCTGCGCATTTTCGAACGGGTCGCTCTTGCCGGTGCCGAATTCGTAATAGTTGTTGTAGGTCGTGATATCGGTGTAGCTGTTGACCGTCTCGTCCGTACTGAACTTGCCCGCTGCGACATCCACAAGTTTCGCCCGGCGCCCGGGCGGCAGTATCGCTGCCATCGCCGGCCCGCCCAGTGCCAGGCCACCCGCCATCAGCCCGGCCTGCAACAGCTCGCGCCGCCTGAGGAATACCTCTTTCGGTGTTATGTCAGAACTTCGTATATCGGCGGGTTTGCGAATGAGCACGAATATCTCCGGCCGTTGTCTTATAAGCATAGACCCGTCACGGCGCGTCTATGTTGCAACGGACCGATGATCCATGGCCGCGCCGGCCGCACGCCGTTGGCAGCGGTGCTTGAATTTAGCGTTCCGGACCATATTTTACAGCCCTATAGACCCCAGGAGGCATACCAGTACAGACGATGATCAGCACCCGCCCGGAAAACAGGCCCAAAGTCACCGAAGCCGCCGCTGCGGCGACCTTGCAGGTCGAGGTGATTGCCGACCTCATCTGCCCGTGGTGTTACCTCGGCAAGCGTCGGCTGGCCGATGCCCTGGCCGCGGTACGCGGACCAAGCCACGTACGCTGGGTGCCGTTCCAGCTGAATCCGGCCATGCCCGATGAGGGCATGCCGCTGGAGGATTACCTGCGTGAGCGCTTTGGTGATCCGACTACTCTGGAGCCAGCAATGGCCGAGCTGACGCGACGCGGCCTGGCCGAGGGTGTGCATTTTCGCTTCGACCGGATCGCGCGCATCCCGAATACCCTGAACGCGCACCGGCTGATGCGCTTCGCGGAGGCGTCCGGAGCCAACACCTCCGCGCTTGCCGAGGACCTGATGACGGGCTTTTTCGAGCAAGGGCTGAATATCGCCGATCAGGACGTACTGGCAGAAATCGGCAAGCGCCAGGGCATGCCGGCCGCAGGCGTGCTCGCGACCCTTGGCGACGAAAGCGGCCGCCAGGCGGTGCTGTCGCAGGAGGCGCAAGTGAGGCAAACAGGCGTCAGTGGCGTTCCGGATTTTCTCGTGAACCGCCGGTTGCTGGTGGTCGGCGCACAGAGCACGGCGACTCTTATTGATGTCTTCGATCGCGCGATGTTTGGCGACGACAGCAATTACCCTGTTTCGGAAACAGTGCACTAAGAATCCAAAATAGGGATCGAACCGAATAGAAGGTCAAATCCCATTTTTATTCGGTTCGACGGTACTGCTGTCCCATAATTGACTGTCCTTGGCTCAATTATGGGACAGCAGTGGTTCAACCCCTGTTTTCTACTCAGACCGGGAAACGGCGGGCGAGCCAGTCGAGCATGAGCGCATTGACCCGTTCCGGCTGCTCCTGCTGTGTCCAGTGTCCGCAATCGTCGATCATGTGCAGTTCGAGATCGCGAACCCGGGGTTTCATCGCTTCGATATGCTGCGGCGAGACGATGACGTCGTCGACGGCGCCGATGAACAGGGTCGGTACGTCGATGACTTGCGGGAATTGCCTGTAGCTTTGCCAGTTGTGGCTCCAGTTGCGGTACCAGTTGATCGGGCCACTGAAACCGCCGGCTTCGAAAGCGCTGACAAAGACCTGCCGTTCTGTCGGTGTCAGTAATGGCTCGCCGGCGGATTCCTTGCGCTCGATTGCGGACAGGAGGCTCAATACTTTCCTTTCCGCGGGCAGCTGGTCGTAGCGGGCCCGCGTGATCTGGTGTCGCCGCATCATGATGTCGAAGAAATGCGGCACGTCCTCGGCGAAGCGGCGGTCCGCTTCGTCGGAGTCCTGAAAGTTCACGATATAGAATTTCTCGCCCAGCCTTTCGCGCATCAGCCGGACAGGATCGGCTGCAGGGCTTGCGTAGAACGGAACGTTCAGGATGACCATTCCTGCGATCCGGTCGGCATGCGACAGCGCCATGTGCCAGAGCAGCAGCGCACCCCAGTCGTGGCCGGCGAAGAGGCCTTTTTCGATTCCATAGGCCTGCATCAATCCGAGCACGTCGCCGATCAGTTTCTGCACGGTGTATTCCGCGACACCCAGCGGCTTGTCGGAACCGCCGTAACCGCGCTGGTCGGGGGCGATGGCGTGGTAGCCGGCGGCAGCCAGCGCCGGCAACTGGTGCCTCCAGGAGTACGCCAGTTCGGGAAAGCCGTGCAGCAGGATCACCGGTGGCCCGGAACCCTGTTCGTGAATTGACAGCCGTATCCCGTTCGCGCGAACCCGGCGCGGCGGCGGAAACTCATCGCTCATGGCAGTCCCCGTGGTAGCAAGTACTTGTATTTTAGCGCCCGCGACGCTAGTTTCCCTGACTGGACGTAGATGGGGACAAACAGGCGAGACGCTTCGATCGCAGCGACCGGGGGACGGTGCAAGCCCCGGATCGGAACTCGCCGAGTATCACCCCGGAGTCGCCGCCCGAAAAGCGTCACCGACGCTCACTAGGCCCGGCCGGCCAGCCCCCGATACAGGGCTTAAGGATCAGGCGATCCGAGAGGTGAGATCCTTCGGGATTTCATGAAACCGGGTGGTACCGCGATGCATTTATTATCGCCCCGGACGCAGCGACTGCGTCCGGGGTTTCGCGTTTCTGGGGCATGGGAAAAATGACATTCAGGGAAGTATCCGGGCGTTACGACGGACCGGCACTGGAGCAGGAGGTGCTGGCCTTCTGGCGCGAGCACGATGTTTTCGCAAAAACGCTCAAGCAAAGCGAGGGACGGCCGCGCTTCAGTTTCAACGAGGGCCCGCCCACTGCCAATGGCAAGCCGGGCATACATCACGTGCTGGCCCGAAGTTTCAAGGATGCGTTTCCCCGGTACAAGACCATGCGCGGCTATCACGTGCCGCGCAAGGCAGGCTGGGATACGCACGGACTGCCGGTCGAGCACGAGATCGAAAAGGAACTCGGTATCTTCGACAAGAAGGAAATCGAAGAGAAGGTCGGCATCG
>JAKEGN010000339.1 GCA_022615525.1 Woeseiaceae bacterium | reverse complement strand
TCGGCACCGTAACGATGAAGAAATTGCAGCCGGCGATGCCGTTGACGTCAGACGTGAATTGCAGGTGCTCCGACTCGCGCAATTCCTCCGCCGTCACTTCGAGGGTCGCGTCTTTGCCGGCTTTGAGGTCGGCGATGCGCGATTCCTTCACGTCGAAGCCGACCGTCGGGTATTTCTTGCCGAACTCCACCGCGAGCGGCAGGCCGACGTAGCCGAGGCCGATCACACCGATGCGTATGTTCTTGATATCGAATTTCACAAGCTGTCCCAGTGCGGCAGTCCCTGCCGCGGTGATATTTCCTTATCCGAGGTACCAGAGCGATGCCAGGCCCGTAGTAGTCATTGTGACAGTGTACGGCAGCGCCATCCAGACCATGCGGCCGTAAGACAGCCGGATGAGCGGCGCCACCGCCGAGGTCAGCAGGAACAGGAAGGCCGCCTGGCCGTTTGGCGTTGCGACGCTCGGGATGTTCGTGCCGGTGTTGATCGCAACCGCGAGTGCATCGAACTGCTCGCGCGAGATCGCGCCGCTGTCGAAGATCTCCTTCACCTGCGTTATGTACACCGTGGCGACGAACACGTTGTCGCTGATCGTCGAGAGAGCACCGTTGGCAATGTAAAACAGCGCCATCTGGGTCTTGCCCTCGTGGTCCATGACCCAGCGGATGACCGGGCCGAACAGGTCCCGGTGATCGATGACGGCGACGATGGCAAAGAACACGACCAACAGAGCGGTGAACGGCAGGGCTTCCTCGAAGGCGTGGCCGATGCGCTTCTCGTCGGTAACGCCGTTGAACGCGGTGGCGAGAACGATCACCAGCAACCCGACCACGCCCGGCTCGGCGAGGTGCAGGCCGAGCGCCAGCACCAGGATCACCGCAACGATGCCCTGCACCGCCAGGATCATTTTTTCCTGCTTGCTGCGCTTTGCGGACATGTCGCGGTCGTACTCTTCGAGCACCTCGCGCACCCTGTCCGACAACTGCGTGCCGTAGCCGAACAGCTTGAAGGTTTCCAGCAGCATGCAGGTCAGCAGGCCGACGGCCAGCACCGGCATCGAGATGTGCGCCATTTTCATGAAGAAAGAGCCGAAGTCCCAGCCCATGACGCCGGCAATGAGCAAGTTCTGCGGTTCGCCGACCAGCGTCGTGACGCCGCCGAGTGCCGTGCCGACCGCCGCGTGCATCATGAGGCTCCGCAGGAAACTGCGAAACTGCTCGAGATCGGCGCGGTGCAGTTCCGTCACTTCCTCGTCGCTCGCCGCATCGTGGCTGAGATCGAACTGTTTGCCCGAGGCGACCTTGTGGTAGACGCCATAGAAACCCGCGGCGACCGTGATCACGACGGCGGTGACGGTCAGCGCATCGAGAAAGGCCGAGAGAAAAGCGGCCGTGAAGGAGAACATGAGCGACAGCAGCACTTTCGAACGGATGCCGAGCAGGATCTTGGTAAACGTAAAGAGCAGCATTTCCCGCAGGAAATAAATGCCGGCGACCATGAACATGAGCAGCATGATGACCGGGAAATTGACTTCGGCTTCGTGGAACACCATGGCGGGCGAAGCGAGGCCGATCACGATGGCTTCGACGGCCAAGAGGCCGCCCGGCTGCAGCGGATAGCATTTCAGCGCCATGGCCAGCGTGAAGATGAACTCGAGCACCAGTGCCCAGCCGGCCAGCGTCGGGTCGATGGCAAACAGCACCGGGTTCAGCACCAGGAAACCGATGATGGTGCTCTTGTACCAGTCCGGCGAATGGCCGAGGAAGTTCTTGCGAAAAGCTTCAGTCATGGTGTGTATCGTCTTTGGATTCCCGTCGTTTTTCGGGCCCGGCGATCAGGGCCCGCGATTCTTGTCAGGGCATTCTAGCAGGTCGTTTGCAGTGCGGGCTCCTGCGGCAGCCATGCGCATTCGAAATTCGCGCGTATTCAGTAATCGCGTCGCCTGCAATGCGGGCTACAGCGGGAATTCGGTCACTGTCCCCGAACTGGCATGCGCTTGAGGATGGCTTCGTGGGCGGCCCGTTCCTCCTCGCTTGCCGTGATGACCACGAATTTCACGTCGGTCCGGCGCGGGCGGGCAGCGCTTTGCTCGTCGCTCGCGACACCGTTGCCATCCTCCGCGTTGAGTGAAAACGCCGCCTGGCCACCGGTCATCGCGAGATAGACGCGCGCCAGCAGCTCGGCGTCGATCAACGCACCGTGCAGTTCGCGTTTCGATGCATCCACGGCATAGCGTTTGCACAGCGCGTCCAGGCTGTTGCGCTGGCCCGGGTGCATCTGCCGTGCCAGTGCCAGCGTATCCAGCACCAGCGCGTGCGTGGAGATCAGCGGCTGCGGGTGGCTCATGAGTTTCAATTCGTGTTCGAGGAAGCCGACGTCGAATTCGGCGTTGTGTATGACCAGTTCGCCGCCGCGAATGAAATCGAGCAGCTCGTCGGCCACCTCGGCGAAACGCGGCTGGTTGGCAAGGTCCGCGCGGCTGATGCCGTGGACGCGCTCGGCGCCCTCGTCGATGTCGCGTTCGGGATTGACGAGCCGGTGAAATTCGCGCCCGGTCAGGCGGCGGTTGACGATCTCGATACAGCCGATCTCGATGATGCGATGACCCTGCGACGGGACCAGGCCGGTGGTTTCGGTGTCGAGTACGATTTGGCGCATGTGTCAGTTACCAGAGAGACCGTTAATAGAACCATTGCAGGAGCCTGCAGTGCAGGCGACGCGGCGTTCGAATCCGAAAAAAGGTGCCGGATTTATTTTCCGGATAACGGATCCCGAAAAATAAATCCGGCACTTTTTTTTCAGCGCAAGCCCACAGCCGCCGGCGCGTCGGCGAATCGGTGCGACGTATTGGCGTGCCGTTACAGTTGTTCATCGATGCCGCGGTTGGCAAG
>JAKEGN010000338.1 GCA_022615525.1 Woeseiaceae bacterium | reverse complement strand
TCGGGCGGCCAGCCTGATAAAGTCCCGGCTGGACGCGTTTGTCGCCGCTGAGATCGCCGACAGCGGTCACCCGCGGCAGTCGGTGGCCGGGATCGAAATCCCGCGGGCGGCCCAGCAGCTCGAAGTATTCGGCGACATTGCGGCAAGTCCCGAACAGCACGCGGAATTTCGCACGTCGCTGCCCGGTGGCGGGGAAGCGATTAACACAGTACAACGAATGCCAAAAGGCGTGATCGCAGCAATCTGTCCGTGGAATCTGCCGTTGATAATGGCCACCTGGAAGATTGCGCCGGCGTTGGCCTGGGGCAATTGCGTCGTCCTGAAGCCCTCGGAATTCACGCCGAGTACCGCGGCGATGCTCGGAGAAGTATTCAATGAGGCCGGACTGCCGCCTGGCGTGCTGAATATCCTGCACGGATTCGGTCCGGGCTCGACCGGCGAATTCATCGTCTCGCATCCGGGCATCGACGCCATTAATTTCACCGGTGAAACCGCGACCGGCACAGTCATCATGCGCGCGGCCGCTGTCGGCGTTCGCGACGTGTCGCTGGAACTCGGGGGCAAGAATGCGGCGCTGATCCTGAATGACTGCGATATGGAGCGCGCGGTGGCCGGCACTGCCGCGTCCGCCTTCTACAATTGCGGCCAGATCTGTCTTGGCACAGAGCGCATCTATGTCGCGCGGTCGCGGCTGGACGAGTTCGTGGCCAAGCTCACACTCGCTGCCCGCAAGCACGTAATTGGTGATCCGGAGCACCAGCGGACCACGCTCGGTCCCCTGGTAAGCCACGAGCACCGGGACAAGGTTCTCAAGTGCTTTGCGCGCGCCAGGGACGAGGGCGCCGAGATCGTCACCGGCGGCGGCATTCCGGATGTGCCAGAGACACTTGCCGCTGGCGCCTGGATCGAACCGACGATCTGGACCGGCTTGTCCGAGGACGCCGTGACGGTGCGCGAGGAAATATTCGGCCCCTGTTGTCATGTCCAGCCCGTTGACAATGACGAGGAAGCTATTGCCCTGGCGAACGACAGCCCGTACGGGTTGGCCGCGACCGTCTGGTCGTCGGATCCGGATCGCGCGCAAGCTGTCGCCAGCCGGCTCCGCGTAGGCGTCTGCTGGATCAACAGCTGGATGATTCGCGATCTGCGCACGCCTTTTGGCGGCGTCGGCCAGTCCGGTGTCGGTCGCGAGGGTGGCGCGCACGCGCTGGAATTTCACACCGAAATCAAGAATATCTGCCACCTTTGAGTTTCCCTTCGGCTGTCGGCCGGGCGTGAGCGCCGACTTGTAGACGTTTGCCGCAGCAACCCGTAGCGCCGCCACAAGCCGCTTGCCGGGCTATTGAACGTACCGACACTGTACGTTACAGTTCAGTTAGCAGTGCAGGCAGGGCCGGCAGGCCGGCCCGAAATTACGCGGGGGGGGCAGGAGATGATCAAAACACGGCAGCATTCGATTCGTCGAGTGGGTGCAGCGATGGCGGGCCTCCTGGCGGCCACAGGCGTGTCGGCACAGCAAACCATCGACGAGATTGTGATTACCGCGGAAAAGCGGCAGTCCACGGTACTGGAAACAGCCCTGGCGATCTCGGCCTTCGACCAGTCGGCTCTCGACCGGAACGGTATCTCGCGTGTGGAAGACCTTGAAATGGCGGTGCCGAATTTCAAATTCGGCGATCTGAATCTGGGCTTCGGCGGTGCGCAAATAACGATACGCGGTATTTCGAACGACAATGTCACGAACGACGGTGATCCTTCGATTGCGGTGCATCTGGACGGTGTTTACCTGCCGCGAATCTCGAGTGGCAACGCGCTGTTTTACGATATTGAGCGGGTTGAAGTGCTGCGCGGGCCGCAGGGAACCCTTTATGGCCGCAACACGACCTCCGGCACGGTCAACGTGATTTCGCGGCGGCCGGAATTCGAATCGACTTTCGACGCCGAGATAACGGCGGGTTCGGATTCCTTGCTTGGCGTCCAGGGTGCGTTGAACGGAGCGATCGTAGCGGACAGACTCGCCGGGCGGCTCGCGTTCACGTACCGCGAGCGAGACGGCCTGCGCTCCAACGGCCCGGCACCGGATGGCGACGACCTCGACTACTATGGCCTGCGAGGCTCACTGCTTTTCCAGGCATCCGAGAACGTGTCGCTGCTGCTCGGTGCCGACTACTTTGAGCAAAGCGGTGCTGGTACGGTCATGGCGGCCATCCCGTTCGATCGACCCGAGGACCCGACACCTTTCGAGTTTCCATTCGTCACGGACCCACAGAGTTTTGGCTTGAATACGCAACCCGAAACCGACAACAACGATTGGGGTGTACGAGCCGAGCTGAACTGGGACGCCGGCGATACGCGCTTCACCTACCTGGGTGCGCTACGCAGCAATCAGCGCAAGAACGTTGTTGATCGCGACGGCACCGAGCAGATTCCGACGGTCGCAGATCTGTGCCGATTCAACCCGCCGCCGGTACCGTGCGCGGTCACCGTCGGCCCCTCGACCGGCAACCTGGCGATTACCGACCAGGTGGCCGATTCCTTCAGTCACGAGGTCCGGTTGGCGTCCCAGTATGACGACAGCCGCTGGGAGTGGTTGCTCGGGCTTTACTACTTCGAGGAAGAGCAGGATACCGACTTCGACGCTGTACTCGAGGGTCTGCGTGGCACCGGCTTTATAGCGCCGTTCCTCGGATCCGCACCACCGGCGCTGGCCGCTGATCCGGCAACGCGCATCAACCGGATCAACGACCAGCTGGCGGAATCGATCGCGGCGTTCGCTCAAGCGTCCTACCGCTTCGGCGCGGAGGAACAGTTCCGGATAACGGCAGGATTGCGCTGGACCAAGGACGAGAAGGATGACGGCAAGGGCGCCTATACGGGCTTCACGCTCGAACCACTGACAGCGCCACGCGCCTTCACGCAGGCCGACCTGCAGTTCCCGATCCCGGGCAGTGATCCGATCTGTACCGACGGCTCCGTGACGGTATTCCGCTGCCTGATCCGCGACCGGAAGGATGACTGGAGCGAGGTCAACTGGAAACTGGGCTTCGACTGGCACTTCAGCGAAGACTGGATGCTGTTCGTCTCCGGCACCGAAGGCTATCGCTCCGGCGGCTTCAACGACGGCAACACCTACGATCCTGAGACCAACCTGGCGATCGAAGCCGGACTGAAAGGTCAGTTCCTCGGTGGCCGCGCCCAGGCGGACATCGCCCTGTTCCACTACACGTTCGATGACCAGCAGGTGAGCCAGGTGCAGAATGCCGCCGTGATCACCTCGAACGCGGGCGAGTCAACGCTTTTCGGTGCTGAATTTGCCGGGAGCATGTTGCTCGGCGAAACCGGCCGCCTCGACCTGACGGTCGCGTACCTTGACACGGAGTACGACAAGTTCGACGGCGTCGATGATCCGCAGACTCCGGGCATCGTGCTCGAGGACCTGTCCGGCAACGAGTTGCTGAAATCGCCGGAGTGGTCCGTCAATATCGGGCTCGAGCCCGTAGCCTGGCAGTTTGCCGGTAACGCCAGCCTGACGCCGCGCATCAATTTTCACTACGAGAGCGATTTCTTCCTGTTGGCTTTCAACAATCCTCAGAACCAGCAGGATTCGTATACACGGACCGACTTCCGGCTGATTTACGATTCGGGCGAGACCTGGTCGCTCGAGGCCTGGGTCAAGAACATCGAGGACGACGATGTGCTGGTCGGCCAGTTCACCACACCCAATAACCTGCTGACGCCGCCGCAGGTCGTGGGGCTGCCGCCGGGCGCAGGCCGCCAGGAATTGCTGCTCGGCAGCTATGCGCCGCCGCGCACGCTGGGCGTGACTTTCCGCCTGTCCTCCTGAAGGGGGCGGTAATGCTGTCCGCAAAGCCGGGGGACTCGCGCCGCCGCGGGTACTCAGCCGCGTGTTGAGAGAGGCCCTGGAGCAGCTGCTTGACGGCAGTCTGTCCCGGCGGAGTTTTATCACCCGGCTCGCAGGCGCAGGCGTCGCCGTATCGGTGGCCGGGCAGGTCGCGGACCTGCTGGCCGCCGAGCCGCCAGAGCGCCTGCTGCTGAGCGATGTGAGCGGCGGCGACATCAGCTGTGAGACGCTGCGGCAATGGGGCGTGCGTTACGTATTCGGCAATACGGGCGCCTACGAAGCCGGTTTTCTCGATGCGCTGCTCGACCACCCCGATATCCACTACGTGCTCGGCCTGCACGAGGGCGCGGTCGTCGCCATGGCGGATGGCTATGCGCGGATCACCGGACGCCCGGCATTTGTCAACGTGCACTCTATTACAGGCACTGCCAACGCGCTGGGCATGATCGTCAATGCCTGGGCCGACAATTCGCCGCTCGTCGTCACTGTCGGATTGAGCCCGAACAGCGGCGAGAACCTGGGCGTCTTCACCGAAGCGGTCGGCCTTGAAAAGCTGCCGGAGCCGTTCACCAAGCTCGCCTTTCGCGCCAGCCGGCTC
>JAKEGN010000337.1 GCA_022615525.1 Woeseiaceae bacterium | reverse complement strand
TCAGGATCGAATATCAACCATGAACGACATGAACGGGGACAGATGGATGGCACTTGGCGCCTATGGAAATGGCTCGTTTCAATTCGCATCACCCCAGGGCATCGGGATTCGTTGAAGGACAATACCTGTGTTTCACGCTAGACGAAGACGGGCTCATCCTGGTCAGAAGCCTTGACCTGATTTGGCTTAGTGCCGTTTGTCCAAAGGGACAATTACTCAGGCTGGTAAAACCGGAGGGGCAGTGGAGGCCATGCCGCCCGCAATCTGGACCGCACCGGCTTTCCGGCACGTTTGTCTGGGACGGCACGCGCAAGTTCGCTCAGTACCCCCAATACTGCTGCAACACCGTCGCCTGGCCCTTGTAGATGCTGGCACTGGCGGTCTCGAACCGTTCGAAGCCGACGGCCTTGAGCATTTCCCGGCCGCGATCATTGAGGTGGGCCTTGGTCATTGCCTGCCGGATCACCTCGCGGGTTGCGGGATCGAGCGTGGCCGACGCCGACAGCGCGATATGCGGAATCGGGTCGGTGGTCATCACCACGTTGACGGATGCCCCGCGCGCCATGTGCTGGCTCACGACCGGCGTCGGCAGAATGGCGGCGTCGACTTTCTTTTCCAGCAGCATCTGGATTCCGCGATCGGCATCGGGCACCTCCACGGTCATCGGCTGGCGGGTTGGCTTGGGGAACAGACTGTTGAGACGGGCCGCGCCGATGCTCGGGATGCCCAGCGTGGCGACGCGTTTTCCGACCAGTTCGGCCGGATCGATGATGAGGTCGTCGTTGCGGGTGATGAGCGAATAGCTGACGCTGTCCGGGACCTTGGCCAGCACCTCGAAGCCGTGCTTTTGCACCCGGTAGTCGGTGAAATGCGCGGCATCCAGCACCAGGTTGAACTGCTTGCCCTGGCGCGCCGCTTCCCAGTACGGATAGAAATGCGACGACGTGAACAGGGTGCAGTTTCGGCCGGTGGCGCTGGCCAGAAAATCGCACAGCGGCTGGAAGGCCTTGCGGGTCTGCTGCTCGTCAAGAATCGGCTGAATCGCCAGAACCAGATCGCGGTCGGCGGCTCGAACCGGGGATGCGAGCAACAGGACGGTCGCGCAGATCAGCGCGACGCGGACACAGACAATAGTGCTTTGTTTCATGGGGATACCCCCACATGGTTAGTACCCCCAGTAGGTCTGCAAGATGTGTGCCTGGCCCTTGTAGATGGTTCCATTGGCGGGATCGAAGCGCGGTATACCGATTTGCGTCAGTACCTGCTTTCCTTCCGGATCCTTGTGGGCAGCCAGCAGCGCCTCGCGTACCGCTTTGCGCAGGGCCGGCGCGATTTCCGGGGCCGCGGAAAGTCCCATGTGCGGTATCGGCACCGTGGACAGCAGGACCCGGAACCCGGTGCCGCGGAGCATCTCCGATCGAATCAGCGGGGTCGGAAGAATCGCCGCCGCCACGCTGCCATCGGCCAGCATCGCGAACGCCTGTCGGGCGTCATCGACCTCCACCGGAATCGGCTGCTTGGACGGTTGCGGGAACAGGCTGTTGAGCTGGGCCGCGCCCATGCTCGGTATGCCGTAGGTGGCGATCCGCCGGCCGACGAGCCCGAACGGACTGGCAATTTTCGAGTTGCGCAGTACAACCAGCGAGTACGTCACGGTATCCGGTATCTTCACCAGCACCGCGTAGTTCATTTTCCGGACGCGATAGTCGGTGAAGTGGGCATCGTCGAGGATCAGGTTGTACTCGGATCCGCGCCGCATTGTCTCCCAATAGGAAAGAAAATTCGGGCGGGTCGCCACCCGGCAGGGCAGACCGGTCGTTCGGGCGAGGTAGGTGCACAGCGGTGCAAACTGTCGGCGGGTTTCCTCCTCGCCCACGAGCGGCGCGACACCGAGAACCAGTTCACTGACAGCGGCCAGCGCCGGCGCGGCGGCCAGCATTGGCGTGAACCAGGCCGCGGCCATCAGCACGAATCGGCAGGTGCAGGATTTCATCTCGACTCTGTCCCGTAGTCCCATTCCCCCAGTGCGGGAGGGGGCTCCATGATCGTCCATCCATCATAAGACATGACGGCGCCCGGTGGAGCGCCGGCCTGGTATCCGGCCGTCCGGTGTTTTCCTCCACCGGACCGGCATGTACACTCCGGTGACAACCGATCATTCCGAAATTGGAGCCAGGATGGTACGCACTGAAACACCGGTTTGTGAATTCGGCAAGCCCGCGCCGGATTTCCGCCTGCCGGGCACCGACGGCAAGCACTACTCGCTGAACGAACTGCGCGGTCCGAACGGTCTGCTGGTGATGTTCATCTGCAACCACTGCCCGTACGTGAAGGCGATCCGCGACCGGATCCTGCGCGATGTCGCCGAGCTCAAGTCGCTTGGCGTCAACAGCGTGGCGATCATGTCCAACGATCCGACCGACTACCCCGAAGACTCGTTTGCGAACATGAAGACCGTGGCGACGGAACTGAAGTTCCCGATGCCGTACCTGTTCGACGACACCCAGGAGGTGGCGAAGAGATTCGGCGCGGTCTGCACGCCGGATTTCTTCGGGTACGACAAGAATCTCGCGCTGCAGTACCGCGGACGGCTGGACGAAAGCCGCAAGGAGCCGGTGCCGAACGCCCGGCGCGATTTGTTCGAGGCCATGAAACAGGTGGCTCAGACCGGTCACGGTCCGAAGGATCAGATTCCGAGCATGGGATGCTCAATAAAATGGAAAGGCGAGGCGGCGTGACCGGTTGTCCCCGGCTTCCCGTCGAGCGCCGATCCTTTCCGTGAGGCCGGCGGTTTGACCGAATGATCGTCGAAGAAACCTTCTACCGCCCGGCCGAGCTGACCCGCGAGCCGCGAACCCTTCCGGCCGACACTTACAATCTTGCCCGCCGGTTCCTGGCGCGCGCCAGTGACGGTTGCGTGTTCGTGCCGATTCGGAGCATGCAGTACCTGGCTGTGCTGGATCGGGAAGAGATCATTTTCGTGTTCCGCGAGGGACGACGGCTGATCGAGATCGCCTGGCAGGGGTTTCGCCCGCAGGATCGCAACACGCTCGATGCCCCGGTGGCCTACGACGCGGTTTACTACGCCGAGTCGGCAGGCGAGACCATGCGCTGGCTGCAAAGTGAATTCCTCAAGGCGCTGCGCGACTTCGACGGGCGGGCAGCGCCGCGCGCCGGGGCGCGGATCATTCCACTCGCCCGGCGGAATCCATGAGCCTGCCGCAACTCAAGATCCTGCGCGGCCTGGTGCGGATGTGCGCGCAGGAGGAGTTGTTGCCGCGGTTCG
Source organism: Woeseiaceae bacterium (assembly GCA_022615525.1). GTDB lineage: Bacteria > Pseudomonadota > Gammaproteobacteria > Steroidobacterales > Woeseiaceae > JAKEGN01. Next base: position 279 of record JAKEGN010000337.1, on the reverse strand, counting down.
CCGATGTCGGCCGCGATCTCAAGCGCGACGGCAGCATCGTGACCGCGGCCGATCACGCCATGCAGGACCGGGTACAGCAGGAACTTGCCGCCCACTGGCCGAAGTATGCGTTTCTGGGCGAGGAGATGCCGGCCCGGGAGCACGCCAAGCTGGCCACCGGCAGCCAGCAGGGCCTGTGGGTGCTCGATCCGCTCGACGGCACCAGCAATTTCGCGGCCGGCGTGCCGTTCTTCTGCGTTTCGCTGGCGTTGCTGGTCGGCGGCCGGCCGGAGATCGGCC
>JAKEGN010000336.1 GCA_022615525.1 Woeseiaceae bacterium | reverse complement strand
ACGCGCAAATTCGCGAGCCGAGCCCGTCATTGCCAGCGCAGCGATGCAATCCTGAGCTTTGCATAGCGCGCCTAGCAGATTGCTTCCTCGCTATGCTCCTCGCAGTGACCAATCGATCAGAGCGTCCCCGGCCGGGCCTTGCCACACCTCGCCAGGGGCCAGGATTCCGATATACGCGCTGTCCCGTATAGGTCGTGGCCCCGGCGCTGGCCGACAATGGATTCCGGGAGTACACCGGATGATGCACTGATGGATTTCGCCGCAGCCGCGCGAGCGTTGTTGCTGATAGCTGCTGCAAGCAGCGCGCCCTGGGCGGTCGGCCGGGTGTTCGGCAATCGCTGGGCCTGGCCGCTGGACTTCGGTTACGTGCTGCCGGATGGCAAGCGACTTTTCGGTGCGCACAAGACCTGGCGCGGACTGGCGGCCGGCATCGGTGCCTGTGCGCTGATCGGCTGGGTACTCGGGCCCGGCTGGCTGGTCGGTTGCGGTGTCGCTGCACTGGCTCTCGTTGGCGATGCATTGTCGAGCAGCATCAAGCGGCGCATGAACCGCGCCCCGGGCAGCGAGGTTCCGGGGCTCGACCAGGTGCCGGAATCCCTGCTGCCGTTACTGGTCTTGCACGGGCCACTCGGCATTTCGCTCGGGGAGGCGCTGCTGTTGACGTTGGTCTTCGCCGGACTCGACCTGCTTTTCACGCCCTTGCGGCACGGCCGATGAACTCGATGGCGCGCATGCTCGCAAAGTATCCGGCAGTGTTAGCAACGTGGATTCTTGGCTGTGCGGCGACCAACGCAGAGCAGGTCGACTACAGCAAGGAGATCCTGTGTTGCGGGAAGTGGACTGTAACTGCGCATGAGCTGGCGGCGGAGGATTGCTGCGCCTCAACACGACTACCGGACTGGCGCGGGCGGCGTTCGGATACCCGGCATTTTTTCGGTTATCAGTTTGGGGCGATCGCGCTCCTCTATGTAATGCCCGAGAGCGTGTCAGGCTGGACGGACGAGCAAAAAGACGAGTACAGCCTGTCACAATGGTGGGACAACGTGACGCACCCGACATGGGACACTGACGATTTCTACATCAACTACATCCTGCATCCCTACTGGGGCGGGGCCTATTTCGTGCGCTCCCGGGAGCGCGGCTACGGTGACGCGGACTCGTTCTGGTATGCGGCCGCACTTTCGGCCTCATATGAGTTCGGCGCCGAGGCATTGTTCGAACAACCCTCCATACAGGACCTGATCGTGACGCCCGTCGGCGGCTGGTTCGTCGGCCGCTACTTCATGGGTTTGCGCGAATCGATACTGGCCGGGCATTTTTCCGGCAGCGAGCTGCCCTTCCGCGAGCGCTTCCTGCTCGCGGCAACGGATCCGCTCGGTGCGATCAATCGGACGGTCGACGGCTGGTTTGGTCTCGACCAGCGCCTGACGGTCCACCCGTACCTGAAAATGCGGTCGGTGCGCAGCCCGGCCATGCACGAAAGGCCGGGAGCGCTGCAATCCGAACGGGTTTACGGTATCACTGTCAGCTGGTCTTGGTGACTACGTGGACAGTCGAATGGCACTGACAGCTCTCGCCGATACGGTCTGGCAGGCGAAATACCGCTATGCCGGGCCTGGCACTGCAGAGACCGGCATTGCCGACAGCGTGCGTCGCATTTGTCGAGCCGTTGCTCGGGCGGAACGGGAGCCCGCTCGCCGGGAGCCCGAGTTCGCCGGGATCCTGTCCGGACTCCACTTCCTGCCCGGTGGCCGGATCTGGGCCGGCGCCGGCACGGACAGGGAGGTGACCCTGTTCAACTGCTTCGTGTCCGGGCCGGTGCACGATTCCATGGACGCGATCCTGCACTCGTTGCGCGAGACCGCGATCACCCTGCAGCAGGGCGGGGGCATCGGGCTGGATTTTTCAACCTTGCGGCCGGCGGGCTGGACGGCCCGGCGCACCGGGCAGATTGCATCGGGACCGATACCTTTCATGTACGTGTGGGACGCATTGTGCCGCACACTGCTCTCCACCGGAGCGCGCCGCGGGGCCATGATGGGCACGTTGCGCTGTGACCATCCGGACATCGAGGCCTTCATCGATGCCAAGCGGGACAGCGCCGCGCTGACCAACTTCAATCTTTCCGTGCTCGTGACCGACAGGTTCATGCAAGCCGTCGCCGACGATGCCGACTGGCCGCTCGATTACCCGGGCGAATCCGACAGCGGCCAACCCGACTCCGGCAATCCCGCAACAGCCGCCCGGGTTTCACCACGGCTTTCGGCCAGGGTATTGTGGCGGCACATCGCTGCCTCCGCGCACGCCGGGGCGGAACCCGGCCTGCTCTTCGTCGATACCATCAACCGCAACAACAACCTGTACTGGTGCGAGACCATCAGTGCGACCAATCCCTGCGGCGAAATCCCGTTGCCGGCGTACGGTGCGTGCAATCTCGGGTCGCTGAACCTGCCGTTGTTCGTGCGTTCACCTTTCGGTCGATCGCCGGGCTTCGATTGGGATCGCTTCGGCGACGTGGCGCGCATGGCCGTCCGCTTCCTCGACGACGTCATCGACGTTTCCGGCTTTCCGCTCGAGCAGCAGGCGCAGTGCGCCAGGGCGACGCGGCGGATTGGCATCGGTATTACCGGTCTCGCGGACTCACTGGTGATGCTGGGCCTGCGCTATGACAGCAACGAGGGCAGGGATTTCGCGTCGAGAATATTGCGAGAGCTGCGTGATTCGGCGTATGCCGCTTCGATCCAGCTCGCGCGCGAGAAGGGCTCGTTTCCACTGTTCGATCGCGAACGTTACCTGGAAGCACCGTTTGTGAAGCGCCTGCCCGGTACGCTGCGGGACGGCATCGCAGAACACGGGATACGCAACAGCCATCTGCTGGCCATTGCACCCGCGGGAACGATCAGCCTGCTGGCAGGCAACGTGTCCGGCGGCATCGAACCGATCTTCGCACTCGAAACCGTGCGTGACGTGCGCGGCTCCGACCTGGAACTGCACCCGATCGAAGCCCGCGACTATGCCTACGATCGCTGGCTT
>JAKEGN010000005.1 GCA_022615525.1 Woeseiaceae bacterium | reverse complement strand
GCCGCCGCGGCAGCGATTACGCTCATTGGTGCGTTTTTCCTGTTGAACCCGGCCGACAGATCCGGCGTACCGCGGGAATTCGAGACTGCGACTTCGGCCGCCGACGGTCGGGCGATGGATTACGTGCTGAGTATTCGCTTCTCCGCGAATGCCGCACGTTCGGATCGCGAACGGGTACTGGAGCAAATCGGGGCCCGCGACGTATCCCGCGGCAACGCCGAGGGATCTTATCGTGTTATCGTGCAATTATCGGCGGCCTCGCTCGAAGACCTCGAGCGTTACACCGGGAAGCTCGAATCCATGCCCGAGGTAGAATCGGCAAGTGTCGTCGCCCTCCAGTTGCCGATGAGGTCGGACCAGTGAACACGGCGCTGCCGCTCGCCGCGCTGGTATTGTCGTCACTTCTGCCGGCTGTGCCGGCGGCCGCACAGAACGGCGATCCCGAGCGCGATATCCTGGTGACAATTGACAACCAGGGCGCGCGGGCTCGGGGCACGTCGGCAGGCGCCCCGTATCGAAATCGCAAACGCTATTCGATAGCGCCTGCGGCACGGCGCAATGCCGACGAAGTTCGCGATGAGTACTCTTTGCAGGAAATCAGCCACTGGCCGATTCGTTCGCTGTCGATTTACTGCATTGTCTATCGCGTCCGTCCGGGAGTCGATCTGGCAAACGTCATCGAGCGGCTGCGAGGCGATAAACGCATCGAATCGGTGCAGCCGTTGCACGAATTCGAAACGAGCGTGAGTTTGCATGATGGGTACGATGATAAATACGCAAACTTGCAGCGTGGCTTGGCTGTCCTCAGCATCGGCGCAGCGCACAGGATCTCCCGCGGTCAGGGTATACGGATAGCGATCATCGACAGCGGCGCCGACTATCGTCACGAGGACTTGCGTGGACGCGTAAGCAGGATCGACGTGTTTGCCGATAAAAAGGCCGGAATGGATTTATCGCACGGTACGGCGGTAGCGAGTGTCATCGGCGCAAACGCCAACAATGCAAAAGGCATCGTCGGTATATCCCCGGAAGCCAGCCTGGAGGTATTTGTGGCGTGCTGGGCCGATGACGCATCCGACAAGACACTTTGCAACAGCTTTACCTTGGCCAAAGCCCTCGACGCCTTGCTCGAAGATCCGCCGCACATTCTCAATATGAGCCTGACCGGGCCGTTCGATCCTCTGCTCGCGAGGTTACTGGGCAAGGTAACGAATGCGGGCGTGTTTGTCGTGGTGGCCCGTCCGGAAGAACCGACGGATCGCAATCGCTTTCCCGCAAGCCTGGAGACGGTGATCGGCGTCGGCAACAGTGACCGGCGGCAGGCTGATGCCGCCAGCGGCTCGATGCAGGACCTATACGCGCCGGGCGAACAGATTATGGTCGCGGTCCCGAACGATGCCTACGATTTTCGTTCGGGCAGCTCGCTGGCGGCCGCACACGTGAGCGGCGCGATCGCTTTACTGCTTGCCGTGTCTCCCGGTCTGACATTCGACTCCGTTTTGGCGTTCTTGCGACAATCGCAGGATGCCGAGCCGGCCGATACCGTCTCGATCAATGCCTGTATCGTGTTGAAGCTGGCGGACCCGTCCCGGGTCTGCCAGTTAACCGCCGACAATTCGGGTTAGAACTGAAACCTGAGACTCAGGACGATGCGCGCGTCCGCCTGATCCGGCCTGCTTATGATCGGCGCCCAGTCGCTCGTATCGAAATAACGCAGATCGACGTCAGCGATGCTAATCGGGTGCGTAACGCCGAGCTGCCAGTAACTGTAACCGGAACCGCTCAGGTCGGATACGTCGTAGAAACCCGCGCCTCCACCGATCACGATGTCGCCACCCGGTTGCCACTCCCCGTACAGCTCAAAGTTATGCGTTTCAATACCGGTGTTAAAAATGTCCGGAGAATAGGAATACTCCAGCCAGACACGGTCGGCGTAGTTGCTGCTGATGGAGTATTCGATGTAATCGTAATCGAAGGCTCCTTCGGTGCCTGGGAAGTTATACGAGACAACATTCGCACCAACGTTCCATTTACGCGTTACATCAAAGCCGTAACCGGCGTAGTAATCGACCTCCAGATCCCGTTGCTGCTCCGGTCCGCTGCTCAGGTCGACGGTCGATGCCCATGCGCCGGCGTAAAATCCGTTATCGAACCCGATCTCGCCGCCCAGTTGCGCCGCCGCGTGGCTGTCGCTGTAGCTGACACCGCGGAAAACGTAATCGGTCGTCAGCACCGCGTAACCCGTAAATTCGGCCGCCTGCGACAATGACCCTGCGCAGAGCATGACAAATGAACATGGAAAACCCTTGAAACGACTTGCAAACATCGGCTAAGCAGCTCTGTGCCTCCTGAATATTCGCCCAGGTTGATTCTATTGCTTTTTCCTGAAGATTGGGGCTAGCTTTCTGGCCATGTTCATTTGCCTGGGTATCATCATTCGGACACTGAGATCGACATTGCGCTCGCAGTGGGATCTTGCGCTCGAAAACCTTGTCCCAGGCCAGCAACCTGCCACCCTGAAATGTCGCGACCGCAAAGGTGACCGCAATGTCGTTCTTCGATGAATTAAAGCGCCGCAACGTCATCAGGATGGCGATGCTTTATATCGTCGCCTCATGGTTTATCTTGCAGGTGACCGATGTCCTTTTCGACGTCCTCGAGCTACCGTCCGCGTGGGCGCGACTAGTCATGGCAATTCTGATTCTTGGTTTCCCCGTCGCGTTGATCTTTTCTTGGGTATACGAACTTACTCCCGATGGCCTCAAGCGAGATGGCGAGTTTGACCGATCATTCTCCATCTCGCATGTCACTGCGAGGCGGCTTGATTACCTTACTATCGCTTTCGTCGCGATGGGAATATTAATATTCGCGGTCGCTAAGTTCAGCGACCGCAGTACGTCACCCTCCGCGGAAACCGTAGTTGCAGAGGTCGACGGCCAAATTGCAGTGACAGATGATCGGCTTGCCATCGCGGTGCTTCCCTTTGACAATCTTTCATCGGACCCCGAGCAAGCGTTCTTTGCCGATGGCCTCTCGGAAGACCTGATTACGCGCCTGTCGAACATGCGTGCATTTCCGGTTATTGCGCGCAACTCCAGCTTTCAGTACCGTGGAGGAAACCTGGATTTGAAGAGCGTGAGCGAGGCGCTTGGTGTGCGCTATATCGTCGAAGGCAGTGTTCGGCGCGCGGACGATCGCATCCGCGTTACGGCACAGCTAATTGACGCAACCTCGGGTAAGCATGTCTGGGCGGATACATACGATCGCGAAATTGCGAATATGTTTGATCTGCAGGACGAAATCAGCGCAATGATTGCGGCGCCGCTGGTCCACGATTTCAACCGTGCCGAAGCGAAACGCGCACAGCAGCGTGGCACGGCGGATCTCGAGGCGTGGAGCCTCTATCAGTTGGGGCTACAGCATGCGGACCGCTATACGCGAGAGGATTTCGCCGCGGCACGCAAGCTGTTTACGCTTGCGGCGGAGCGCGATCCGCACTTCGCTACGGCGTTGGCACAATTATCGTTCGCAAACCTCTGGGAAGTTGCACTGGGCTGGAACGACACGCCCGAGGAAACAATTACATCGACGCTCGCAATTGCGCGCCGCGGCGTATCGCTCGATCCCCGAGATCCTGCGGCGCAGGCAGCACTCGGCTGGGCATTCCTGATGGCGGGTGATCTGGATAACGGGCTGGATGCGGTCAAGCGTGCCGTGGAGCTCAATCCAAGCATGCCGGAGGCATTAGGATGGCTTAGTTGGGCGCAGCTCCTGGCGGGGAACACGGAAGAATGCATCGCCGCCGCTGAGCGAACGCAACGGCTCAATCCACAAGGAGCTTACTCAGCGATCGTTTATGACAACCTGTCACAATGCTACTGGCAGCAGGGACGCTACGATGCAGGACTCGAGGCCGCGCGCCGGTTACTTGCGGAACTACCAGACTACTACTTGGGCCACATATTCGTGGCGATGAATGCCGTGCCGCTCGGACACCTGGACGAGGCACGGGCAGCGATCGCCGAAGCACGTCGTGCCCAACCCAATCTGTCGCTCGACACGGTTCAGGGGATGTACGGTGTTACGCGACCTGAGATCGACGAGCAGCGCAACAACGTGTTGCGGCAAGCTGGATTGAAGTGACATCGCACGCGCACTAGATACCGTCCTAAAAGGCCGCTTCTGGCGGATTTGGGCCAGTTTGATCAGCAGAGAAAACGACTTTCGAACGTCTCCTATGCTGCAGATATCTGCCCTGCAATATTTCCGCACAATCTTATTCAACAAAAAAAGGTGGAGTAAGAAATCGTCAGGCGGGGAGGCGTCCTCTCTTCGTGCCTGACATTCAGTGGCACCTTTTCGTCCACCGCGCGTTGAGTATGAAACGCGGAAACTTCACCTCGATCACAAAATAATCTGCCTCTTATCGTTGCTGTCGACTCAAGGAAATCAGATACTTGCCGCGGTCAACCAGGGCCGATAAGAGGCAGTCGGAGCCGTATTTAAGTGACTGAAATTAAAGAGAAAACAAGCGTTCTGTTTGTCTGCATGGGCAACATCTGCCGTTCGCCGACTGCCGAGGGGGTGTTTCGCAAGGTCGTCACAGACGCAGGTCTCGATCACCTCATCGAAATCGAATCGGCGGGCACGCATGCGTATCACACGAATGAACCGCCCGATCGACGATCACAGGCGGCTGCAGTGCGACGCGGTTTTTCACTGGCAGATATCCGTGCCCGCCGCGTTGAAAGCTCGGATTTCGAACGCTTCGACTACATCTTCGCCATGGATCGCGACAATCTGGCAATGCTCAAGTCCGAGGCCGGTGAAAATTCGGAAGCAGAAATTCATCTGTTCCTCGAATATGCAACCGCCGGTCGCGAATACGAGGTGCCGGATCCGTATTACGGGGGCGCCGCCGGATTCGAACGCGTCCTCGACCTGATCGAGGACGCGTCGGTGCAGCTACTGGAGAGGCTGCGGTACCGGATCGGCTGACCTTTGTCAGCCGGGAGCGTCGCGGTCGTCCGATGCTTCCTGCGTAACTTTTTCCGGCGATGCCTTTTCAACTGGCGCCGCCTGTGGTTCAACTGGCGCCGCCTGTGGTTCCCAGGGCAAGAGCCTGCCTTGCGGCCGCGGCTCGGCTGCCACGTTCGAGAACGCGGGCTGCGGGGCATCCGTTGTCTTTTCGACATCAGGGGCTCGTTGTGCCACGGGTACCGACTCGCTCGATGCTGCCGGCTGATACGCCGCTGGCTTCGGCGTCGCAACGAATCGCGCAGCTTCCACGACCGGCGGGCGCTCATAGGGCTCACGAATCAAAGGCAGCTCGGGCTGCGTGTCTTCGTAGTCGATGGCTGATGTCGCGGACACGGTTGCAATGGTCGGCACCACAACGTTTACCGCTGCGCTGACCGGCGCTGCATCTTCAACTCGATCATCGACAGCGCTTTCACTCAAAGTTTCGCGGAAAGTTTCGCGGTCCTGGCCGTTGCTGCGTGCCTGCTGCTGTGCCGGTGGCCTCGATGGCATGTCCGCCTGCGGATTCTGCATCGACGCCCCCTGCTGCTGTTCCCCTCGTGCAGCGAGGTCCGAATTTTCCGCATTCTTCCTGCGTCGTCTGCCACCGCGTGAGCGGCGCTTGCCGGATTTCTTGCGCCCCTCGTGACGGCCTTCTTCGCGTTTGACGGCTGATTCCTCGGCTTGCGGTTCCCGGCGCGCCTCGGCCGGTTTCTTGCGCTCCTGTTGTCTTTGCTGTCGCGCGCCTTCGTCTGCAGGGGCTTTGGCTGCTGGCTGCCGATCCTGTTTTTTCTTGCGTGACGACCGGTCGCGGTCCGGTCCGCGGCGTCGCGCATCGTCGTGGCGATCCGGCTGCCGCCCACCGCGGCGCCTGTGGTCCTGGACGTGGCGGCGCTTGTCACGGTCCGACTTGCCAGCGTCCTTGTCCGGGCTGCCCTGGAACAGGGCAAGGAAGCGCGCGAAGAGGCCGGGGCCTTTCTTTGCCTCGGGCTGCACAACCGGGGCGGGGCCGGGTGCAGTGACTGTCACGATCGCCGCCTGCTCGACAGGCTTCTTGTCCTGCACGACCTGCGGCGCCTCGAGATCGACGTCCACTTCCGCCAGCTTGTAGCTCGTTCCTATGTTTTCCGGCAATTCAATCTGGTCGTCGCGTACCCGACGAATGCGGTAATGCGGAGTCTCGAGGCCGGGGT
>JAKEGN010000056.1 GCA_022615525.1 Woeseiaceae bacterium | reverse complement strand
GCAGCCGCGCCCGTGAACTGCTGGTGCAGGCGCTGTACCAGATGCAGCTCACCGGGCATGGCGCGGACGAGCTGGTCGCGCAGTTCCGCGAGCGCCCGGAGTATTCCCGGGTGGATCGCGACTACTTCGACCGGCAGCTTGCCGCCATCTGCGAGGCCCGCAAGTCGCTCGAGGCCATCATCGGCACCCTGGCCGATCGGCCGGTTTCGCAACTGGACCCGGTCGAACTCGGCATACTCCTTATCGGCATACACGAGCTCGAGTCGCAGGCCGACATTCCCTTTCGTGTGGTGATCAACGAGGCGATCAACCTCTCGAAGCGTTTCGGCGCCGTGGACGGACACAAATACGTCAATGCTGTACTCGACCGCGCGGTCACGCGGTTTCGTGCCGCCGAGGCGCGCTGACACGCTGGGGCGCAGCCGGTGGATGAATTCGAACTGATTCGCCGTTACTTCGCCCGCTCGGGCAGGGACCCGTCGATAGTCCTCGGCATCGGCGACGACGGCGCCATCGTCAGGCCGGATCCCGACCGGGAACTCGTGATGGTCATGGATACGATGGTGGAGGACGTGCATTACCCCGCCGGCCTCGATGCCTCCGATATCGGTTATCGCGCGGTTGCGGTCAATTTGTCTGATATCGCCGCGATGGGCGCGCGGCCGCGCTGGATGACGCTTGCATTGACGCTCGCAGGTGAGGACGCAGCCTGGCTCGACGGATTTTCGCGCGGCCTGTTCGAGGCGGCCGACGAGTTTTCCATGGCGCTGATCGGCGGCGACACCACGCGAGGCGACCAGACCGTCATCACCGTGCAGATCTGCGGTGACGTGCCGCCATCAAATGCGTTGCGCCGCTCGGGCGCGAAGCCCGGCGACGATATCTATGTCACCGGCTCGCCGGGCGATGCGGCGGCCGGACTGGCGCTGTGGCAGGGCAATAACCTGCGCAACGAACACCAGCGCCAATTGTTGCGGCGTTTTGCACGCCCTGTGCCGCGCGTCGCGCTGGCAGGCGAACTCGCCCCGCACGCCACCGCGGCCATCGACGTTTCCGACGGGTTGTTTGCGGATATCGAAAAGCTGCTGGTGGCAAGTGGCGCGGGCGGTGTCATCGAGATCGATGACCTGCCGCTGTCCGCAGCGTTGCTCGCGGTGCAAGGCCGGGAGTCGGCTATCGAGCTCGCGCTCGCCGGTGGCGACGATTACGAAATCGTGTTCACGGCACAGAACACGCGCACAGGGGACATCGCCGAATTGTCGAAACGGTATGCCGTGCAGGTGACGAAGATCGGCACCGTGACCCGGGGCAACGCCCTGAAATGCCAGCGTGCCGGCCGCGAGATTGCCTACCGGCACGCCGGTTACCGGCACTTTGCGGGCGCCGCCGATGACTGATCGCGAAACCGTGCGTAAGGTGCTCAGGGACCCGGTGAACTTCTGCGCCTTCGGTTTCGGCAGTGGCCTGGTACCCGTGGCGCCGGGCACGGCCGGGTCGCTGCTCGGCGTGGCACTCGCCTGGTTCAGCCTGCACCTGGCGCCGGAATGGCGCATCGGCATCGGCCTCGTCCTGTTCGTCTTTGGCATCTGGCTTTGCGGAGCGAGCGCACGTCGCATGGGCGTTCACGACCACCCCGGGATCGTCTGGGACGAGATCGCCGCCATGTACCTGGTGCTCCTGACCGTACCGCCCGGGATCGCGCTGTGGGCCTTGGCGTTCGGGCTTTTCAGGCTGTTCGACGTATGGAAACCCTGGCCGATCCGGGACCTGGATCACAGACTCTCCGGAGGTGTGGGAATTATGCTTGATGACCTCGCCGCCGCGTTCTATGCCGCATCAATACTGGGTTTTGGAAGGTGGCTGATGTCCTGACCTGCAGGTAAAAAATGGCCCGGAATGTCACGGAATTGAAGCGAAGCACGGATGCGCCGGCCAAAATCGGCAAGTACGTGATCATCAACAAGGTCGGCAAGGGCAGCACGGGTACCGTGTACCTGTCGCACGACCCCTATTACCGCCGCGACGTCGCCATCAAGGTTTACAACATCGAAGAAAACGTGGACGCGGAACGCGCCCGTGTCTCGCGCAAGATGTTTTTCAACGAAGCCCACATGGTCGGCATGCTGCAGCATCCGAACATCATGCCGATCTATGACGCTGGCGAAGAGAACGGCAAGTACTACGTCGTTACCGAGCACATCCAGGGAGCCCGCACTCTGGCAGCCTATTGCAAACCCGACAACCTGCTGCGCGTCGACGACGTCGTTGAGATAATTTACAAGTGCGCCAAAGCATTGCATTACGCACACGGCCGCGGGGTCATTCATCGCGACATCAAACCGAGCAACGTGATGCTGACCATCGACAACGATGTGCGCATCATCGACTTCGGTATTGCCATCTGCACGGATTCGGATATCTCGAGGATCGAGGGCATTGCCGGCAGTCCGAGTTACATGTCGCCGGAGCAGGTTCAGTCCGAAGAGCTGACACCGCGATCGGACCTCTATTCGCTGGGCGCCGTGCTGTACGAATTGCTGACCGGGTTCCGGCCGTTCCGCGCCGATAACCTGTCGAAACTCCTGCACCAGATCGTTTATGCGACGCCGCCGCCGATCCACACCTATCGCGACGACATTCCGGAGGAGCTGGAAAACGTCGTCGTCATGGCGATGCAAAAGGATCCCGCGAAACGCTGCGCGACCGGCAGCGTCATGGCGGCCGACCTGACCCGCGTCTACCAGGACCTGCGCGCCAAGTACGACAGCCTGGACAACCAGGAGCATTTCGACCTGCTGCGCACGCTCACGTTTTTCCACGAGTTCTCGCACGCAGAGATCTGGGAAGTATTGCGTGCCAGCGACTGGCACGAATACAAGGACGCGGAGGAAATCGTTCGCGAAGGAGAAATGGACGACCGTTTCTACATCATCGTGTCCGGCCAGGCGGCGGTGGAGGCGAACGGCAAGAGCCTCGGTGTGCTCGAAGACGGCGACTGTTTCGGCGAGACCAGCTATGTCCGCGGCGCCAAGAGAACGGCCTCGATCAAGGCGCAGGGCGCCGTCACCATTCTTCGCGTCAGCTCGACCCTGATGGAACAGGTGTCACAGGCCTGCCAGCTGCGCTTCAACAAGGTGTTCCTGCGCTCGATGATCACCCGCCTGCAGGGCGACGGAAACGCCAATACCTGATCCAGGCCCCGCCAGCGCACAAAAAGGTGCCGGATTTATTTAACGACTATAAATGAGCATCGGACAGTCACCGGGCTGGTCGTTTGTGGGATGGCTCCCTGCGGTCCGCTTGATTCCCGTCACAGGCCTCCCCCCCGACCGCCGTGCCCTGCTTAGTCGCCAAATAAACCCGGCACCTTTTTGTCTTAGCCGGCGTCCTGGCCGGGGCCCCCGGCGCTCCGACAGACCCCTTTCCGGCGCGGCAACAATAAGTACAAATACCTGCGAAATGTTATTGCGAATCATTCGCATTACTGTGTAAACTAGGGGCCTGTACAGGTACTCCAGGGGCTCGCGGCCAATGACGCTCGATACGCTACAGCGCGGCAGAAAATACATCATCATGGGCGTCAACAGCGCCGATCCGGTGGTGCAGCGCCTGATGGTGCTCGGGCTCGTCGAAGGCACCGAGATCGAGCTGGCTGGCGCCGCCATCGGTGGTGACCCGCTTGAATACCGGATCTTCGGCAACGCCATCTCACTGCGCCGGGAGCAGGCACGCAATTTCGCCGTGTCACCGAAAGCCGAGGGCTGACGTCTCGACCAGCCGCTCACGCGCCAGCCCGGTACAACGCCATGCGCCCTGATCCGAAAATCACGCGGGTTTCGGTCGATAAGATCGCGGTGCGCCAACATGCCGCATCCACCTTGGTCGTGGTAGGCAATCCGAATTCCGGCAAGAGCACCCTGTTCAATCGATTGACCGGATTGCGGCAGAGAACCGCGAACTATCCTGGCGTCACGGTCGAAAAGCACGTCGGCACGGTCAGGTTCGACGACCTGGCACTGGAACTCGTCGACCTTCCCGGCATGTATGCGTTGAGCGCACATTCGCTGGAAGAAAGCATCGCGGTGGACGTATTGCTGGGGCGCATGCCCGATGTCCGTCCGCCTGCCGGCATCCTCGCCGTGCTCGATACCACCAATCTCTACCAGGGCCTGTACCTGTTGCAGCAGCTCCTGGCCTTGCATCTCCCGGTCGTCGTTGCCCTGACCATGAGCGATGCCGCACAGGCCAGCGGACTGCGCATCGACGTCGAGGCATTGCGCAAGCGCCTGGGCGGCGTGCCGGTATGCCCGGTCGTCGCGACCACGGGGCAGGGCATCAACGCCTTGCGCGCCGCACTGCATGACATTCCGCAGAGCGGCAGGCCGGATCTGCCGACTTTCTGGCGCGAACTCTCCGAGGCATCGGAACTGCTGGCCCGGGAAATGCCCGTCACGGTGCCGCGCATCGAGATCGAACGCGCGCTGATCGATCACGACAGTGTGTTCTATCGGGAACTGGTCGCAAGATTGGGCGAAAGCGGTGCCGCGCGCGTCGATGCGATTCGTGCGCAACTCTTCGGCGAAGATCCTCCGCTCGCCCGGGAGGCGCGGCAGCGCTACGGCTGGGTGCGCGAGGTCCTGGCCGAGGTACAGCAGACGGCACCGGCGATCGTGACCTGGAGTACGCGCATTGCCTCGTGGTTCAACCGGCCGGTACCGGGGACCATCGGATTGTTCGTGGTCATGGCGCTGGTTTTTCAGGCCGTGTTCGCCTGGGCGACGCCGCTCATGGATGCCATCGACCAGGGCAGCGCGGCGCTGGGATCGATGGCCGCAGCGAGTTTGCCGGCGGGCGCCGTGGCGAGTTTTGTTGCGGACGGCGTCATTGCGGGTGTCGGCAGCGTCATCGTGTTCCTGCCGCAGATCCTGATCCTGTTCCTGTTCATCATCGTGCTCGAGGATTCGGGCTACCTGGCGCGCGCGGCGTATCTCATGGACCGGGTCATGCGATCGGTCGGTTTGTCCGGGCAATCGATCATCCCCATGATTTC
>JAKEGN010000335.1 GCA_022615525.1 Woeseiaceae bacterium | reverse complement strand
TCTCACGCGCTGGTTGGCCAAAAAATGACACTTGGCGCGCTGGCGTTTCTGCCCGGCTTCGCCGTCGCGGTCATAACGCATTCCGTGTTCAACCATTTCTTTTTCTCGCCGATCATCAATACGCTCGCCGTAGTAACTGCGCTACCATTGCTACTGCTACTTGTATTTCAAAAGAGCGAGACCTCCGTGGCCGACTGGCTGGGATCCGGATTCGATTCCGATACTGAGCTTCTGCACCTGGTCAATTCGGGAGAATTCTCGAGTTCGAAAATAGGCCTGTATCTGCACTCGCTCAAAGAAAAGTTCGAGGGCGTCGTTGTCGTCGACCTCCTCTGTTATCTGCGCCTGCATATCGAGTTGTCCATCCGTGCCAAAGGATTGATGATGATGCGCGAGTCCGGTTTCATGAACAAAGCCGGCGAGGAAACCAAAGCCAAACTTGAAGAAATGAAGTTTCTGGAACAAAGCATTGGCCCGACCGGGAAGCTTGCCATCAAGCCGTTCATCAGGATGAGCCGCAAGGACCTCTGGCAGTTCTACATGCTGTCAGACTAGCTACGACTTCGCCCGCGCCTGCGTGCGTGCTCACTCAGTCCTGCCGCCAGGAACCCGCGTTCACGACGCCCTGTGCCTCAATGAATTCGTCGAGTTCGAGTCCCCAAGTGTTGATCATGATGCCTAAGGTAATATAGGCGCCGCAAATCGCGACCAGATCCATGAGTTCCCCTGAAGAAAAGTGGGGCCGCATTGCCAAGTACGTTTCACCGTTGATCCGCTGCTCGTTGAAGCATTCATCAGTTGCACGCAGCACCAGTTCGTCGGTAGTTCTCCAGTCGGCCGAGGAATCGCCGGCTCTTACAGCTTCGATCTCCTGAAACGAAAGGCCGGCCTTGAGTGCGCGTTCGACGTGTGATGCCCATTCATACCAGCACTTCATGTGAACGGCGACGCGCAGAACGATCAATTCACGATGGCGTTGCGTCAATTTGCCGCCGCTTACCACATGGTTGCGAAAACTCCACCAGGCGAGAAGCAGATCCGGGTTATTGGCCATCAGTTTGTGCACATTGAGCGGCCGACCGCCCATGTCCGTCACAATCGTTGCAAGCCGGGCATCCCACTTGTCTGTCTCAAGAGGCCGAACGTCCAATGCAGCTGTCATGAAATCTCCCGGGAACATCAAGATGAATCGTCATATTATCCGGGATCGATGCCCAGGTGGCAGACATGCCAGACCGGAAACAGCTCATCAACAGCATGCGGGAAGAAAGGACGATCAGAAGTTTCGTAAAGCGCTCAGGCCGCATTACCCGTGCGCAAAAAGCTGCGCTCAGCGATCTGTGGCCCAGGTTTGGTGTCGATTGGTCGCCTCGTCCTCTGGATCTGGACGGCCTGTTCGGGCGTAGTGCACCACGCGTGCTTGAGATAGGCTTCGGCAACGGCGAGTCACTGATCGAACAGGCTGCAGCGTACCCGGAGTCTGACTTTCTCGGTATCGAAGTTCACGAGCCCGGTGCCGGGCATTGCCTGCTGCTTGCGGATCAGTCAAAGCTCACGAATTTGCGCATTGCCCTGCATGATGCACAGGAGGTACTCCAGTGGCAGATTCCTGATGGGAGCATACACAGGATCAATCTGTATTTTCCGGATCCCTGGCCAAAAAAGCGGCACCACAAGAGACGCATACTTCAACCGGATTTCCTGGAAAGTGCAGCCCGAAAGCTGGCTCCCGGCGGGTCGCTGCACATTGCTACCGATTGGGAAAATTACGCCCTGCACATTGACCAGTTGCTGGCAGCAGATCCGCATTTCAGAGTTGCCGAGCGACGTGAGCATTCCGGTGACAATGCGCTGGATCGTCCCATGACAAAGTTCGAAAAACGTGGTCTGGGCAAGGGCCACAGGATCTGGGATTGGCGACTGGAGAAAATTTCGCATTAAACTTCAACAAGCTGCCCGATCTGCCTAGAACCAGTCCCGGTTGCCCGCCTAACCCGGACTTGCACCACATTACAATTGGTTTATAACTGCAGTCAGGAGTGCAACACACACAGGAATTCTGAACAACGAACCGCGCAGGGTATCAATATGGCTGTCGCGAATCCCGTTATCGGGCACTGGTACAGAAGAAGCAACGGTAGTCTGTTCGAAGTCGTCGCCATAGACGAAGCGGACGCCACGGTGGATTTGCAGTACTTCGACGGCACTATTGATGAGATGGACATGGAGCGTTGGTCGTTGTTGATGATCGAATCAGTCGATGCTCCTGATGACTGGTCCGGGTCTGTCGACATGGATCCGGAGGACTTCACCGGCGAGAACAGCGGAGAGCTCCCGGCAGGATGGCACGACCCGCTGGAGTTCCTCGACCAGGTCGAATGATCCCGAACCCGCGATAGACGCGGTTCTCGCTGTCAGGCACTCTCAGGGCCACGCACAAAAATCTGGCCGTCCCTGACCTCTGCAGCAATCCCGTGCAGCTTTTTCCCCGGGCAGGGTCCTGCCACACAAATTCCACTGTCGATTTCATATATTGCGCCGTGAGACGCGCAGATTATCCGTGACCCATCCCTTGTGAGGAAGGAATCGGGTTTGTAATTCAGCGGGTGCCCGGCGTGCATACAAAAGTTCTGGTACGCGTAAACCTTGTTACCACGACGCACGACGAAACCGCGAAACGGCCAATCCCCAGTGCCGATTTGGAACTCCCGACATCCCGGATCGTTCAGATCCGAAAGATCTCCTACGAGCACTTCCTGAAGTTCAGCGGTGTTCATTGCTTATGACCGTCGGCAAATCGAGTGACGCAATGCGCTTTCTGTCAGACTCTCTTGAGTGCGATCCCTACCTGCCCTGTGCAGCGGGTGACTGAATGCCTGTTGCACCATGCCACGGTGCGACTTTGAAAAGCAGCAACATCCCCGGAATGGCAATAAAGGTGCACAGGATGAAAAACGCCGTCCACCCGACCTGTTCCACGATGATGCCGGTCACAGCGCTTGCGAGGGTACGCGGTACGGATGCCATGGCGGTGAAGAGCGCGAATTGCGTGGCAGCAAATACGGGATTTGTTGCCCGCGCGATGAAGGCCGTGAACGCCGCCGTGCCCAGCCCCACGCCCAGGTACTCCAGTGCGACGACGGTGCCGAGCATCCACGGATTTGCACCGACTTCGGCCAGCAACGCAAACCCCAATATGCTGACCACCTGCACCACACCAAAAAGCCACAGCGCGCGATTGATTCCAAGCCAAATCATCATTACGCCGCCGATCAAGCCACCGACGATGACTGCAATCAACGATGCAAATTTCGCGATTGTTCCTATCTGGGTCAGGCTGAAACCGACGTCCACGTAGAACGCTTGCGACAATGCCGTTGCCATGTTGTCGCCAAGTTTGTACAGAAACAGGAATGCAACGACCAGCAGCGCGGCCCGGAGTCCCTGCCTGTTGACAAACTCGCGAAATGGCCCCACCACGGCGTCATGCAGTGTCCTTGGCGGCGTCGGCTCGGCGATAGCCTCCTGGATGAGCAATGTCATTCCGAGACCAACAAGCATGAAAAGCGCGACCACGAGAAACACGGTTTCCCACGGCAGAAAGTCGGCAAGGATCAGGGCCAGTGAGCCGGGCACAAGTCCCGCAAGCCGATACGCCTGCACATGAATGGCATTGCCCAGGCCCAGTTCGACGTCCGGCAGCAATTCGCGGCGATATGCGTCCAGCACGATGTCCTGACTGGCGCTGAAAAAAGCGACAGCGGCCGCCAGGAATGCCACGGTCCAGATCGACAGCTCGGGCTTTATGAATCCCATGCAGCCGATCGTTACCAACAGGGCAAGTTGTGTTACCGCCATCCAACCGCGGCGATGTCCCAGGAATGGCAGGGTGTACCGATCCATTACGGGCGCCCAGACAAACTTCCAGGTGTACGGAAACTGCGCCAGCGCAAGGAGGCCGATCTCGGCGAGCCCGACGCCCTCGACACGCAGCCAGGCGGGGACCAGCTGTATGAGTACGTAAAGCGGCAGCCCGGACGCAAAGCCGGTGAAGACGCAGATCAGCATGCGCCGATTGAGAATCGCCTGCCTGAAGGTTTGTCGCGTGCCGGAATTCAGGGGAGCGTCGTCAGTCACTGCGGACCCAGTCGTAGTCCATGGTCAGGGGCGCATGGTCGGAAAACCGGGAGACTTTGAAAATCTCTGCTCCGCGTATCCGGTCCTTCAATCCCGGCGTCACGATCTGGTAGTCGATTCGCCATCCCACGTTGTTGTCCCATGCCTGGCCGCGGTTCGACCACCAGGTATATTGCTCCGCCTTGTCGTTGACAACACGAAATGCATCGACATACCTGCGCCGGCCGAACACATCGTCCATCCACTGGCGCTCCTCCGGCAGAAATCCGGAATTCTTCTGGTTCGCCTTCCAGTTTTTCAGGTCAATTTCCTTGTGCGCGATGTTCCAGTCGCCACACAGAATGTACTCGCCCTGCCGATTCTGCAGTTCATCAAGATGCGGCGCAAACACATCGAGAAACCGGAACTTGGCCGCCTGGCGTTCGTCGCTGGATGAGCCGGATGGAAGATAGACTGAAATGACGTTCAGGTCCCCGAACCGCACCGCGATGTAACGGCCCTCGTCATCGAACTCCTTCACGCCGAAACCTCGAACTACCTCGTCGGGCTTGGCTCGACTGTAGATGGCGACCCCGCTGTAGCCCTTTCTCGCGGCATCCTCGTAGTAGCAGTGATATCCGCCGGGCATGAAGCAGGGATCGGTCAGCTGGTCGAGCTGCGCCTTGGTCTCCTGAATGCAGACCACATCCGCATTCTGCTTTGCCATCCAGTCGAAAAAGCCCTTCCTGGCCGCAGCACGGATCCCGTTCGCATTCAGTGTGATTACTCGAAACAATTTTCCCCCTGTCGAAATGTCACCGCTATGCGCATACAAATTTACACACGCAACTTTCGAATGGCCTGCGGATTTCTGGCATACTGAACGGACTCTGTGCTGGCCGCTCAAACTGCAATACAAGGCGAGCCATCATACAGAACCCGTGATCCGGTCCAAGTCTATGCGAGCTTACAAACAACAATTCCTCGAGCTGGCGCTTGAACTGGAAGTTTTGCGTTTCGGCGAGTTCACGCTGAAGTCGGGCAGGGTGAGTCCTTATTTTTTCAATTCCGGTCTCTTCTCGACCGGGTATGCAGCGGCGAAACTCGGGCGGTATTACGCCTCGGCAATTGCCGACTCAGAGATCGAATTCGACATGTTGTTCGGCCCGGCATACAAGGGCATTCCACTGGTAACGCTGGCGGCAGCCGCCCTGGCCGAGCACCACGATATCGACACGCCGTATTCGTTCAATCGCAAGGAGGCCAAGGCTCACGGCGAAGGCGGCAGCATCGTGGGTACCCCGCTGGCGGGACGGGTTCTGATCGTCGATGACGTTATTACTGCCGGGACAGCCGTCCGCGAGTCGTGCCAGCTTATTACTTCGGCCGGCGCTACCGTAGCCGGACTGGTCATTTCCCTGGACCGCCAGGAAATCGGACGGGACTCCCGCTCCGCGGTGCAGGAACTCGAGCAGACGCTCAGGATCCCGGTAGTCAGCATCGTCAAGCTGGAGGACCTCATCGAACTGCTGGAGGAGTCCAAGGAATATGGTGAGTTCCTGGAGCCAGTCCAGAAGTACCAGCAGAAATACGGTATTGCTGCTTAAATTATTGTTTTTCTTGGCTTTTATTTGACCGTTTACAGCCCAGGCCACAGCAACTAAGCTGCAAATACGCGAACCAGTCCCTACTTTGACCGCGGCGAACTGTGTGATATTTCCCTCATGCGCGTTGTATTCATTACATCCATAGCTCTGTTGCTGACCTCGCTCGTCGCGCCCGCGGCCGAGACGCAGAAGCTGTATCGGTGGGTAGACCGCGACGGCATCGTTCATTACGGCGACAGCATTCCGGCGGAGTATGCCGACATCGAACGGCAGGTCGTGAATGACCATGGAATCACGGTGGACGTGATGCGCGGCAAGAAGACCGAAGAAGAGATTGCCGAGGAGAAGCGGCTGGAAGAACAACGGGTCAAAGTCGAACTTCAGCGACGCGCCGATGTTGCACTGCTGGCCACGTATCTTTCGATCGACGAAATAATCATGCACCGGGATCGTCGCGTGGAGCTTTTTCAGGCACAGGCCCGGGTAACAGAGTTATACCTGCGCAACCTGCAGCGGCGTATGGAGGAATTACAGGCCGAGGCGTCCGGATTCCGCCCATACAGTGAGGATGAAGACGCGCCGATGATCGACCCCAAGCTGGTCAAGGAAATGACGGCCACCAAGGAGGCGATCGACCGGCACGAACAGAATCTGCAGAAATTCCAGGCGGACGAGCAAAGTATTGTTGCCCGGTTCGATGGCGATATCGACCGGTTCAAAGCGCTGAAAGGCCTCAATTAGCCCCGACCGGAATGGCCGAATCCGCCGCCTCCGCGGCGGCTCTCCCCGAACTCCTCGACGACACTGAAGGCCACCTGTTCCACCGGGACGAAGACCATTTGTGCTATGCGCTCGCCAGGCTGAACTTCATAAGCCTTGCCCCCGCGGTTCCAGCATGAAATGAAAATCTGGCCCTGGTAATCAGAGTCGATCAATCCCGTCAGGTTGCCCAGCACCAGGCCGTGCTTATGGCCCAGTCCCGAGCGGGGCAGCAAGACTGCCGCGAGACCGGAATCGCCGATGTGAATCGCGATCCCCGTCGGCACCAGCACGGTCTCCCCCGGCGCGACGGTCAATGCCACATCGATGCAGGCGCGCATGTCCAGTCCAGCGGAGCCGTCGGTCGCATAGTGAGGCAACGGAATGGATGCGCCCACGCGCGAATCCAGGATCTTCAGCTCGATTGATCGCACGGGTTTCCGGTCAGTCCCTGATGGCGATGGCTGGCCGTGTGCCATGTCCGGCCGAGCTGCTGTTGGCGGCATAGCGCTCGGCAATCAGTTCGATGAGATCTCCGGCAAGTGCTGCTTTGGCCGACAGTGGAAACGACTTCTGGCCGTTCTTCCAGTAAACATCGACCGCGTTTTCATCGCTGTCGAAACCGACACCGTGACCCACCTTGTTCGCAATGATCATATCGAGCTTCTTTTGCTCGAGCTTCTGCAGCGCATGCTCGCGCAGCTTTTCCGTCTCGGCTGCGAATCCGACCGTGAACGGGCGCCGCGGCAATTCGGCTACCGAGGCCAGGATGTCCGGATTCCTGACGAGGTCGAGGCGCAGTTCTGTGCGTACCCTCTTGATCTTGTTCGGCTCGGTGGCCGCCGGTCGATAATCCGCTACCGCCGCAGCACCAATGAAAATATCGACGTTACTGATGCTGCGATGCACCGCCGTATGCAGCTCCTCCGCGGACTCTATGTTGATGCACTCCACACCGCGGGGCACCGGGAGGCTGACAGGCCCGCTGAGCAGCAGGACCTTCGCACCGGCAGCGGCAGCGGCGCTCGCCAGCGAGTACCCCATTTTCCCGGAGCTTCGATTGCTGATGAATCGCACCGGATCGATCGCTTCCAGCGTCGGGCCGGCCGTGATCATGACGGTCTTTCCTCTCAGGGACGCACCGGCCGTTTCTGCGACGGCCACAGGGCCGGCGATTATCTTTGCTATCGCTTCCGGTTGCAGCATCCGGCCCGGCCCGCTTTCTCCACATGCCTGATCGCCGATATCCGGGCCCAGCAGTTGTACGCCGCGGGACTCCAGCAGCCGTCGATTCGCCTGCACGGCTTCGCTCGCCCACATCACGTGGTTCATGGCCGGCGCAAGGCAGATCGGCGCCGTCGTGGCGAGGCACAGGGTGCCGAGCAGATCGGACGCGAATCCGCCGGCGAGCCTGGCCATGAACTCGGCGGTTGCAGGCGCCACCAGGATACGCTCCGCCCAGCGAGCCAGTTCTATGTGGCCCATGGCTGCCTCGGCCTGCGGGTCCCACAGGTCACTGCGGACAGGCCGGCCGGACACGGCCTGCAGCGCGGTTTCCGTCGTAAACTCACGTGCCGAATGTGTCATCACGACCTGCACGATGGCGCCGCGATCGCGCAGCCGGCGCACCAGCTCCGGCGCCTTGTACGCCGCAATGCCCCCGGTCACGCCGAGTATGATTTTCGTTCCACTCATGATGTGCTTGCCTGCGACCCAGGGCAGCCAGCTTAGCCGGTAGCACCGCCGGAATTCCAGCAAACCGCCCAAAACACCGCAATTTGCTGCTTGCCGCAAGCCGCCTTCGGCATGATCCTTAAGCCCTTCTGCAACATTTTTGCGCCGGACAGGGAGCGTCCATGCCTATCGCCAATACGGATTCGGAAAACGCACCGAGACGGAAACTCCGGAGGGCCGGCGCCACTACATTGTCCGAGGCCGAATTGCTGGCCGTGCTGTTGCAGCGGGGCCAGGATGCGGGGCCTGCCATGGACCTCTCGGATCGCCTCATTTCACGTTTCGGCGGCCTGAGACAGCTGTTGCACGCCGAGCAGCGCCAGCTTGCCGCCGAACAGGGTCTCGGAAACGTACGCCTGTGCATACTCCGGGCGATACCGGAGCTCGCCCGGCGCTATTACGAGCAAAGCCTTCCATCGGGGCATGCCATCCGAAGCCCGGCGGACACCGAGGCGTTCCTGATGGCAAGGCTTCGTGACCTGCCGCATGAGCTCTTCTGCTGCCTGTACCTGGACAACCGGCATCGTGTCCTGGCGTTCGAGGAGCTGTTCCGGGGCACCATCGACGGTACCAGCGTCTACCCCAGGGAAGTGGTGAAGCAGGCCCTGAAGGTGAATGCGGCAGCCGTGATCCTCGCCCACAACCACCCCTCAGGGGTCGCCGAGCCCAGCCAGGCCGACGAGCGCATTACCCGGCGGGTGAAATCGGCACTGGAGCTGCTGGATATCCGGCTGCTGGACCACCTGGTCATAGGCGACGGCAGCTGCACCTCGCTGGCAAGCCGCGGCCTCATCTAGCAGGGTATTGTCAGCACCCGGCCTGGCAGGACCTTGATCGGGCCCCTGCATGCTGGTATAAAGTCCCGCTCTTCGCCCGCCCCTCGCGGGCAACTTTATATAAAATCAGAGACTTATCTATCATGTCCAGGGTTTGTCAGGTCACCGGGAAGCGCCCGCAGAAGGGCAACAACGTTTCCCATGCCAACAACAAGACACGACGCCGCTTCCTGCCCAACCTGCAGAGCAAGCGGTTCTGGCTCGAGTCCGAGAAGCGTTTCGTTCGTTTGCGTGTATCCCACAAGGGCCTGCGCATTATTGACAAACACGGCATCGAGAAAGTACTTGCCGACCTGCGCGCGCAGGGTCAGCGCGTCTAGATCCAGCGGAGCACCCTGCCATGCGTGAGAAAATCAAGCTCGTATCGAGTGCCGGAACAGGCCACTACTACACGACCGCCAAGAACAAGCGGCTGCATCCCGACAAGATGGAGACCCGAAAGTACGATCCCGTGGCACGAAAGCATGTGAT
The DNA here is from genome assembly GCA_022615525.1 of Woeseiaceae bacterium. Classification (GTDB taxonomy): domain Bacteria; phylum Pseudomonadota; class Gammaproteobacteria; order Steroidobacterales; family Woeseiaceae; genus JAKEGN01. The sequence continues at coordinate 46 of JAKEGN010000335.1, read as the reverse complement.
CTACAAGGAAGCCAAGATCAAATAAAAAAAACCGCCTTTCGGCGGT
>JAKEGN010000334.1 GCA_022615525.1 Woeseiaceae bacterium | reverse complement strand
ACCCGTTTCGGTGTCATCGAGGATACTGACGGTGACTGCCTCGGCTTCGTCGCAGTCGCTGCAGCCGGCATTGTCGAGTTCCCAGACTCGCCCGACAATCAGCGGCAGGTATTGATTGCAATCGGCATCAACGCAACTCGTCACCAGACCGACCGTGTCGATGCACCGCTGCAGTGGAAATTCGTCGGTAATGACGATGTCATTGAGATTATCTGCCCGGGCAGCTATTGCAGACGCCAACAAAACCAGGATCGCACCGCATGAACTGAATATTCGGCTTTTCATTTTCTTATCCTCCTTATGGCAGCAAGATTGCCGGCAGAGTCGACTGACCACGGCGGTACGCGGTGGCACGAAGGCATACTCAGCGTCATAGCGCCCACGCGGGCCGGCCCGGCAATTGCCTGTTAGACGACGGCTTTGGGAAAACCGGTCGCCGGCCCGCACGGGCCGCGATTCGGCATGATTCAAAATGCAGCATCTATGCCGACCAGGAAGTAATTCTCCTTGCTGAGATGGCCGGTGTAGTAAGTGCCGGTCTGCGGCTGCTCCTCCAGCAGGTCGATATTCAGCTCGATGACACCTTTCACATTGCGCATGAAATAGTAGGAGCTGGACAGCGATACGGTGCGCATGTCGATGCCCTCGTAGATCGTGTCGCTGTTTGCGAAGTCCCCGGCATCGTTGAGATTGATCAATGCCGAGAAAACCCACTTGTCATTGTGCACGTAGTCTACGCCCGCAAAGCCGCCGGTCCACTCGTAGTCCACCGCAGGATCGAGGAAACCTTCCCAGCGGTTCCACAGGACCTGCCCGAACCAGTACCAGCGATCGGCAATTTTGCCGGATGCATCGATGCCGGCAACGAGCTTGTCGGTGTCCAAAGTTCCTGACTCCGTTCCCGCCGGACCGGTGGCATTGAACTGTTCCCCGGACAAACCGAAGAGCCCGACGGACACCGGTCCGATTTCCGTGCCGAGCCGGCCGAATACACTTTTGCCGGTGTCGTTGTCGAAAAGCTTGTCGGGGCGCCGGTAACCGGGACTGTTGAGATCGTAGTTGCTCTCGATGCCGTTGCCGTTCACGAAACCGAGTGAAACGTCCATAGGTCCGAACCCTCGACCGAACAGGAGGCCGCGGTCATAGGTGACACCGGCGAAGCGGTACGCCATGAAATCCTGGAAGGTCATGCGTATTTCGCGCGGAAACATGAGATCCGATACCTGGAACTGCCCGAGCATGACATCGACGCCGGAATTGAACAGGTCCGCGTAGCTGAACCAGGCATCCTCGACGATGACCTCGGTATTCGCGCCCTTTTCCGCGAAGATCATGTAGAAGTAATAGCTGATGTTGTCGGTCAGCGGTGCGCTTGAGAGCAGCTTCAGCAGGTAGGGCGCCTGGAAATCGACGCTCGCATCGGCCTCGACTTCGCCGGTAATGGGGTCAATGGACTCGCCGTCCCGGCCCTGTACATACGCCTGGACACGAGCTGCAAGTGGCAGCCACTCCTGGAGCGCCAGCTGGTCGTCCCCGGTCTTGACCGTGTTATCCCGCCAGTTCGGCAGCCGGTAGTTCATCTCGCCGGCGAAACGTTCGCCGAATTCGTTCAGGCGCGGATAAGCGGCATGACACACGTTGCAACTCACCCCATACTCGCGGGCGAAAGCAGGCATGGCGCCGGCCGGCTCGTTGAAGCCCAATAATGCGACGAGCGGCAGCATCAGAAAAACAACAAGCCGTGCAGCGAAAACAGCGGGCATGACCGACACTCCCCGGATCCTGATTCCTGTCAGCGATTAAGCCGCGCAGGGCGCATTCGCGCCATAAGGGATTACCCTCATCACATTCGTGCCGCTATGGCTACGGCTTTCGCCAAAGCCGGCGCAGGATTTCCTAGTGAAAGGTCCAGGTGAAGCCGAACGATGGCATGCGTGGCAGCCAGGACTCTTCGTTGATGAAAAGCGCCGGGCCTGACACGATGTCGACCTCGTCGATGCAGCACACGTTCTCGGTGTCGAAGAGATTGTAGATTTCGAAGAAGTAGACGAACGTGCCCCGTTCCAGCGACCCTGCGGCTGATTCTCGTATCGACACGCAGGTAATCCGAATATCGGTTGGCATTGCGTTCGCCAGCAACCACCGCATCCTGCGGCGCGCCAGGTGCGAGTACAGGGCTGGCTTCGAAAGTGCCCAGGCTTACGTAGGCGCCGTCGATGCGCAGCCAGTCGGTGAATCGGTAACCGGTACCGAAACGGAGTTTCTTGGCCGTATCGTCGATCGAAACGCCATCGGCGTCGCCGACCTCGGACAGCCCCGCGTCAGCTTCCACGTGGAAGCGGAGGTCCGCGGCATCGGCTCGCGACAGCAGGCCCGCGACGAGCAGCAGGCCGATAGAACGTATTGCGTGGGTCGGTTTCATGGGCGGCGCCTCGAGTCTGGTCGTATCCCACTAGAGGGCCCGCCGCGGGAAAATCATTCGCTGGCGGCACAGGCGCTATTACTT
>JAKEGN010000333.1 GCA_022615525.1 Woeseiaceae bacterium | reverse complement strand
GGCAGCACGCCGAGCCCGGCCATGGTCACGATGGCGCCGGGGCTCGGATTGACCAACAATTTCGTCATCGATCAGCATTTTCGACAGCGCGACCGGCTCGGGCGCCTGCTCACCGCGCTCGCCTACAACCCGTTTGCCGTGGGCATCGGGCTCGACGAGGATACGGCAGCGTTCATCCGCCCGGGGGACGACCTCGAGGTCGTGGGAAGCGGCGGCATCACTATCATCGACCCGACCAACCTGACCTACTCGTCCATGGATCGGGCAAAGCGTGGCGATCCGGTTAGTCTGCTCGACGTCAAACTGCATATACTCATCGCAGGGGGCAGGTTCGATATCGCGTCGCGGAAAGCCACCGCAGAATAAGAACTCGCAGCAGCCTGCCCGGCGGGCCAAGATGGAGCCACCAGCATGAAAATCGTCAGCACTAACGTCTACGTTGGTCCCAACGTGTATGCGCACTTTCCCGTCATCCGCCATGTGCTGGATCTCGGTGGCCTGGAACATTGGCCGACGGTGCGCCTGGGCGAAGCCTTCATCGGACCCTTGCTGAACTATCTGCCCGGTCTGAAAGAACACGGCTGTTCGTACCGGGAGCCGGGCGGGTTTGTGCGGCGGCTGCGCGAGGATGAAGGCACCTGGCTCGGGCATGTCATGGAGCATGTCGCTATCGAACTGCAGAACGTCGCCGGGTCGCCGGTTACCTTCGGACGAACGCGCGCACTCGATGGCCAGCCCGGACTCTATACCATGGTGTTCCAGTACCACGACGCGGAGGTCGGCCAGGAATCCAGCCGCCTCGCGCTCGACCTGCTGCACAGCCTGCTACCGGCCGAGCTCAAACCGGCCAACGCGCCGGTTGCCGGCTGGGATTTCGCAAAGGCCAGGGACGAATTCATACGCTATGCACAACGGCGAGCTTTCGGCCCGAGTACCGCATCGCTCGTGCGTGCCGCCGAGGAACGGGACATTCCCTGGATACGCCTGAACGAACAAAGCCTGGTGCAATTCGGCCACGGCCGGTACCAGCAGCGCATCCAGGCCACCACCACCAGCCGTACCAACAACATCTCGGTCGAACTGGCCTCGGACAAGGAAGAGACGAACAGCATCCTTCGCGATCTCGGATTGCCGGTACCGACGCAGAAAGCGGTACGCAGTGCAGCGGAAGCCAGGCGGGCCGCGGAAATCATCGGCTACCCGGTAGTGGTCAAACCACTGGCCGGTAATCACGGTCGCGGTGTGTCGATCAATCTGAAGACACCCGAGGAGATCGACGTGGCTTTCGAAAAAGCGCGCGAGCATGGCCGTACGGTCGTGGTCGAGAGTTTCATCGAAGGCTTCGATCATCGTTTGCTGGTGATCAACGGCGAACTGGTGGCTGCCGCGAAACGCATGCCGGGACATGTCGTCGGCGATGGCAAGCACACGGTCGAGGAGCTGGTGGACATCGTCAACCAGGATCCGCGCCGCGGCGTCGGCCACGAAAAGGTACTGACACGGCTGGAGTTCGATCACCAGGCGGAACGCCTGCTCGCCAGGGTCGGTTACGATCGCAGCACGATACCGGCCTCCGGCGAGGTGGTGTATCTCCGCTCTACCGCCAATCTCTCGACCGGGGGTACCGCGATCGACGTCACGGACATCATCCACCCGGACAATCGCGAGATGGCCATTCGCACCATCAACGCCATCGGCCTCGACATCGGCGGGGTGGACTTCCTGACCCGGGATATTTCGGAGTCCTATCGCGATGCCGGTGGCGGCATCTGCGAAGTGAACGCGGGGCCCGGCTTCCGCATGCACGTTGCGCCGAGCGAGGGAACGCCGCGCGATGTCGCCGGACCGGTGCTCGACATGCTGTTTCCGGACGGCGCGCCGAGCCGCATTCCGATTGCCGCGATCACCGGTACCAACGGCAAGACCACCACCTCACGCATGCTGGCGCACATCCTCAAGATGAAAGGGTTCACGGTCGGACTCACCTCGACGGACGGTGTGTATATCGATGCCAAACTCAGCGTGCCCGGCGACATGACCGGCCCGGTGTCGGCCAGGATGATCCTGCGCGATCCGTCGGTCGACGCCGCTGTCCTCGAAGTCGCACGTGGCGGAATGCTGCGCGGTGGCCTGGGCTTCCAGCGCTGCAACGTCGCCGCATGCCTCAACGTAACCGCCGATCACCTCGGATTGAAGGGTATCGACACACTGGAGCAGCTGGCGGAGATCAAGCGCGTGCCGATCGAAGTGGCAACCGATGCGGCGATCCTTAACGCCGACGACCAGTACTGCCTGCAGATGGCCGACTACACCGAAGCCAAAGCGCTTTGCTATGTCACCATGAATCCCGGTCACCCGCTGGTAAAGAAACATATTCGGGCCGGCGGCCAGGCCTTCGTCCTCGAGGAAGGCATGAACGGCCACATGATCGCGATCTATGACAAGGAGCGGCATATTCCACTGCTCTGGACGCACCTGATTCCGGCCACTATCGAAGGTCGTGCGATGCACAACGTGCAAAATGCCATGTTCGCAGCGGCGCTTGCCTACAACCTGAAGATAAACCTCGAGGACATCCGCCACGGCCTGAGGACTTTCGATGCGACGTTCTTCCAGGCGCCGGGCCGAACCAACATCTTCGACGAGCATCCGTTCAAGGTGATACTCGATTACGCGCACAACCCGGCAGCGGTACGCGCCATGTGCAACATGGTGGATCGCTTCGATGTCGAAAACCGGCGGATTGTGGTCCTGGCTGCACCCGGGGACCGTCGCGACGAGGATATTCGCGACATCGCCGATATCGCGGCGGGGCATTTCAACCATT
>JAKEGN010000332.1 GCA_022615525.1 Woeseiaceae bacterium | reverse complement strand
TGATGCGTCCGCAGACCTCCCCGGTCGCCGGATTAATTACATCGCAGGGATTGGGCTTGATCGGATCGACCCAGCGTCCATCGATATAGAATTTCAGCATCTCGCGCATCGTGAGCTCCTCAAATCGTGCAGCCGCGAATAATAGCGTAATCGCGGCCGGAGCGGTCGCCGCCTGGGGCAACGTGAAAGGCTGGATTCGTCGCGGTCCGGATGACAAGCGCCACCCGGGGCAAGTAGCATAACAGGACGACAGGGGCAGGCCGCCGGCCGCGACGCAAGGAATTTCCCGATGAGCACGAACAAACAATTACTGGATCGGCGGAATGCCGCAGTGGCACGGGGCGTGGGCACGCAACACACTGTTTTCGCACAGAAAGCGCTGGGCGCGGAAATCTGGGACGTGGAGGGCAATCGTTACATCGACCTGGCGACGGGTATCGCGGTCAACAACGTCGGCCACAATCACCCGAAGGTCATCGCCGCCGTGCGGGAACAGCTGGAAAAGTTCTGTCACCCGTGTTTCCAGGTGACGCCGTACGAGGTTTACATACGCCTGGCGGAAAAGCTGAACCAGCTGGCGCCCGGCACTACGCCGAAAAAGACCCTGTTTCTCACGACCGGCGTCGAGGCGGTCGAAAACGCTATCAAGATTGCCCGATACCACACTCGCCGCACCGGGATCATTGCTTTCTCCGGCGCGTTCCATGGCCGCACCATGATGGGCATGGCGCTGACCGGCAAGGTGGCACCGTACAAGGCGGGTTTCGGCCCGTTCCCGCCGGACGTTTACCATATTCCTTATCCTATCGAGTATCACGGCAAGACGGCCGAAGCGTCGCTGAAGGCTCTGGATGCACTGTTCAAATCCGACATCGAACCGTCGCGCATCGCGGCCATGATCATCGAACCGGTGCAGGGCGAGGGCGGCTTCTACGCAGCGCCGACGTCGTTCCTGCGAACGCTGCGCGATATCTGCGACGAACACGGCATCGTGTTCATCGCCGACGAAATCCAGAGCGGGTTTGCGCGGACCGGAAAATGGTTTGCCATCGAGCATGCCGGGATCGAGCCGGACCTGATGACGGTCGCCAAGAGTCTCGGCGGCGGATTGCCGTTATCCGGCGTGGTCGGCAAGGCATCGATCATGGATGCGCCGATGCCAGGCGGGTTGGGCGGCACCTACGGTGGGCCGCCCGTGGGTTGCGCCGCGGGACTCGCGGTGATCGACGTCATCGAGAGCGAGAAACTCTGCGATCGTGCCGTGGCCATCGGCAGGAAAATTGCGTCGTGGGGCGCGTCGTTGCAGAAAGCGACCGATTGCGTCGGCGACGTGCGCACGACCGGCGCGATGTGCGCCATCGAACTGGTCAAGGATGGCGATGCCGATCAGCCGGACGCGGATTTGACCAAGGCGATCCTGGCAGAGGCTTTGAAGAAGGGCGTAATCCTGCTGTCCTGCGGTGCAAGAGGCAACGTAATCCGGTTCCTGCCGGCATTGGTCATCAGCGACAAATTACTTGATGAAGCGCTGTCGCTGGTACGCGAGACGATCATCGGCCTGAGCAACAATCTGCGCAAAGCCAGCTGAGTCTCGACCGCGCGTTGCGCGGGCGGGAATTACTCTCGCGGCGGACGCTCGCCCAGCCAGCCCTTCAGCCGGAAAAAAACCAGCAGGCCGACGGCGATGCTGGCCATCATCATCAGGGACAGCAGGTAACCGAAACCCCAGCCGAGCTCCGGCATGTTCCAGGGAGAGGCAGAACGGTCGAAGTTCATGCCATAGACGCTGGCAATAAAACTTAACGGCATGAATATCGTGGATATGATCGTCAGGACCTTCATGATCTCGTTCAGTCTTGCACTGACGCTCGAGATATAAACGTCAACCAGTCCCGAGGCAATGTCCCGGTACATTTCTACGATATCGATCAGGTTTATCGTGTGATCGTAGACGTCTCGAAGGTAGAGTCGCGTGTCGTCCGAGATTTGCGGATTCTCGTCGCGAATCATTGCGTTCAGCATTTCGCGGTGTGGCCAGATTGCGCGCCGGATGGTGAGCAGGCCGCGTTTCATGTCGTGCAGCATCGCAATCTGGCGCGAGTGCGGCGCGGTCACCACTTTCTCCTCGATGGCTTCGAGTGACTCGCCGTAGCGCTCCAGTACCGGGAAGAACTGGTCGACGATCGCATCCAGCAATGCATAGAACAGGTAATCGGCCTTGGCAGTCCGCACGCGGCCCTTGCCCTGCCGGATCCTTTCGCGCAAGGGACCGAAGCAATCCCCGGGCGTCTCCTGGAAGGACAGGACGAAGTCCTTGCCGAGGAACAATGCGATCTGCTCCGGTACGATGTCCGGGCCGGGTGAAAACAACTGGCTGACAAGAAATACGTGGTCTTCGTATTCCTCGACCTTGGGGCGATGGTGCAGGTTCATCAGGTCTTCCATCGCCAGCGGATGCAGGCCGAAGATCTCGCCGACCTGGCGAATCAGTTCCGCGTCGCCGCGGCCCGACACATTGACCCAGGCGATCGGCTGCGACTTGCAAACGCGCCGGATGTCGTCGATTGACGCGCCATTCAGCTCGACGACTTCGGAGGGGCCATAGGCAATGATGTCGAAAATCGGGTAGGGCGAACCCGCCGGCGCTATCAGCGTACCCGGCGCGTCACCCGGTGCCGTTGGTTTCCTGATGCGGGTACTGCGTTTCTTGTTAGCCAGAAAAATCTCCCTGCGTCCGGGCCTGAATCATTACTTGATGGCGATGGTCCGCCTCGTCACCGGGAATCAGCTGCAGTTCAGGTCGAATCCTATGCGGCCATCCGCGCCGGGTGTTGCCTGCTTGTAGAATATGGTGCACGCGCTTTGTTCCCCGGGCAGCGGAATCGCATCACCCACCGCGACCCGCTTGCGCGAGCCGCTGAGATTGATGTCGGCAATCGTGGCGCGCACGCCCAGTAGCCCGAAGACCCGCCTTTCCGGACCGACCGTAACGCTCTCGCCGCTCTTCAGCCAGAAGTCGGCGCCGCCGGAAAAACCGGACTCCGCCAGTTGTTGCTCGCGCATGCTCGCCACCTGGTCGGCGAGGTAGGCAATCTCCGCATTTGCCTGCCGGGCCAGCTCGTCCTGGCGGGCGAGCACTCTCCCGAGTTCGTCAAGACCGGCCTTTACTTCCTTGTCGACCGGCAGATTCCTGAGCTCGTCGAGGCGCGCGGTGATGTCGTTGAAATTGGATTTCTGCTCGGCGATCAGGGCATCGACCGATCGCCCGAGGATGCCGGTGCTTTCGACGCCTTTCTGCACACCAATGCCAACGATTGATCCGAGCACCATGCCGCCGAGGCCGATGGCGGCAGCAATCACGCGCGCCTTTGTAAACCTGGGTTTGCCGGCTTTGGTGGCCGGCGCCGCTTCGACGTCCTGTTCTTGTTCGCTCATTCTTTTTCTCCGCGTCCGGTCTTTTTAACAGTTCGATCCGGGCCGGCGCATTCTTTTTTTTGGGATCGCTTTGCAGTCAGATTGTACCGCC
>JAKEGN010000055.1 GCA_022615525.1 Woeseiaceae bacterium | reverse complement strand
GTCAAAGACCAAGGTTCGGCGCGATGCGAAGGTCAGGGAGTTATCGAAAGGCATGGTCACCCAGTTGCACCTTTCGATCATCATGGCCATCGATGCCCGGTTGCTGGTACTGGACGAGCCGACACTGGGACTCGACATCATTTTCAGAAAAGAGTTTTACAGCAACATACTGAATGACTATTTCGACCAGGAACGAACCATTCTCGTTACGACTCACCAGGTCGAAGAAATCGAAAACCTGTTGACGGATGTCATGTTCATCAACAATGGTCGCGTGGTGCTGAATTCAAGCATGGACCAGCTGCCGGAGCGATACGTGGAACTGATGGCGTCCGGTGAGAATGCAGATCGCGCCCGGCGCCTCAACCCCATATTCGAGCGGGACATGTTCGGCAAGAAGATCATGACCTTCGAAGGCATCGCCAGGGATCAGCTGCAGGGTTTCGGTGACCTCAGGACTCCGGGCATTGCCGACCTGTTCGTCGCCAAGGTCAAGGGAGCGGCAACATGATTTCTACTCAGGTAGCACTCCTGAAACGCGAGCTCTGGGAGCATAGGGCGATCTATGTCACGCCGCTGGTGATCGCGCTGATCATTGCAATGCTGTCGATTACCGGGCAGGTGGCCGTGTCCGCATTCGACCAGGTCGTGGACGTGGCGCTCCTGGGCGCGGCCAATCTCGGCGAAGCGGAACGCGCGTCCGCAATGACCGTCCTGATGCTGAGTGTATCGCTGTTATTCATCCTGGCGATGTGGGTGCTGACGATTTTCTACTCCCTGGACTCGCTGTATGCCGAGCGGAAGGACAAAAGCATCCTGTTCTGGCGCTCGGTGCCGGTCACTGACGCGGAGACAGTGATATCCAAGCTCGTTACCGCAATGCTCGTCATTCCCCTGGTGACTTTTGCCGTGCTGGCTGCCACGCATGTCCTCGTACTGGTCATCACGAGTATCTGGGTCAGTTTCCGCGGTGCCAATGCCGGGTACCTGATCTGGCAGGCAGCGCCGTTGTTCGACAACTGGCTGGCGACCCTGATCTTTCTCCTTGCGATTCCACTCTGGCTTGCTCCATTCATCGGCTGGTTCCTGCTGGTTTCGGCGTACACGAAGCGGTCGCCTTTGCTCGTGGCATTCCTGCCGATCATCCTCTTGCCCATGCTGGAGCGAACGCTGGTCGGCACTCGCCTGTTTGCTGATGCGATCTACATCCGCAGTGGCAAGATGCCGTTATTCCAGGGCATCGATACAATGGGGCTCTGGTCAGACGATGGTAAGGCACTGCACGAGCTCGGCCGTTCCGGAATCAGCTTCCTGTCCATGGTCGATCTCGGCGGATTCCTCGCAAACCCCGGTCTCTGGCTGGGGCTTGTGGTGTGTGGGTTGTTCGTCACTGCGGCGACCTACGTAAGGCGGTATCGGGACGAAAGCTGATTCAGCCCGATGGCTTGCTGTCAGGATCGATCGAGCTTGTGCTTGCGAATCTTGCCGCGCAGCTGGTGATAGGTAAGACCGAGCAGGTCAGCGGCCACTCGCTGGTTGAAGCGCGCTTTCTCGAGTCCTGCCAGTAACAGGTCTTTCTCGGTGTCCTGCATTCTCGCAGCAAAGTTCAGGGGTAGTACGGCTTTACGGTTACGTTGTTCCGGCGGTTGATCGTCCATCGACCGGACCTGGTCCCTGCGCAGTCGAAACGGCGAATCGAATGGGTCGAAGGCTATTTCGTCTATCTGCAGTTCCTGGTTTGCCTGGCGGTACACGGATCGTTCGACCGCATTTTTCAGTTCGCGAACATTGCCCGGCCAGTCTCGCCGTAACAGCGATGAGGATGCTTTGGCTGTGAATCCTGCGAAATACTCCTGTTTCATTTCGCTTGCCATATTTATGGCGAATGCGTAAGCGAGGGGCAGAATGTCCTCGACCCTGTCACGCAGCGACGGAACCGTGATGACATCGAAAGCGAGCCGGTCGAGCAGGTCTTCACGGAACCTGCCTTGCACGACGAGTTCGCGCAAATCCGCATTGGTCGAACCGACAATTCGCACATCCACGAGCACGGTGTCGCTGCCTCCGACGCGCTGCAGTTCACCATACTCGATTACGCGCAGTATCTTTTCCTGCATGCGCAACGAGATCGTCGCGAGTTCATCGAGTACCAGGGTCCCGCCATCGGCTCGTTCGAAGTGTCCAATGTGACTCCTGGATGCGCCGGTGAAGGCCCCCGCCTCGTGACCGAAAAGTTCGGACTCGAGAATGGACTCGGTGAGAGCGGCACAGTTGACCTTGATCAGCGGCCGCTCCCAACGCGGCGACAGGAAATGCAGTCGGGCCGCGATGAGTTCCTTGCCGGTGCCTCTCTCGCCTGCCACGAGGACGGGTTTGCTGAGTACTGCGGCACGCGAGACGTGCTCCAGCATTTCCAGGAATGCGGGGGCTTCGCCGATAATGGTTTGACTGGGTCGTTCCGGCATGTCTGGCTAAAATAGCTAAATCCGTGCAATAGCGATCATTTATTGGCGAAGGATACCACAACATGCTCTGCAACGATGTGTCCTTCCGAACAAAAAAGGTTTATAAAACAATTACCTGCGGGCAGGGTTGACGTTTGGCACGGTAAGTGCACATAAGCGGGTGAACCTTAACCGAAGAGGACCACGCCATGGGTATATTCACGAGATTCAGCGATATCGTGAACTCGAACATCAACGCCATTCTGGACAAGGCCGAGGACCCCGAGAAGATCGTTCGGCTCATGATCCAGGAGATGGAGGACACGTTGGTCGAGGTGCGGTCCGCCGCGGCCAGGTCGATTGCGGACAAGAAGGATCTCAATCGCAGGCTGGAAACGATGGATCGGGAACGGTCGGACTGGGAGTCGAAGGCCGAGCTGGCGTTGCGCAAGGGACGTGAGGACCTCGCCACGGCCGCACTGGTGGAAAAGTCCAGGGTGACGGTGGCGGCGGACGCCATCAAGTCAGATTATCTTGCCATCGATGACGGTTTGGCAAAACTCAATGACGATATCGCGCGCCTGGAGAGCAAACTGCAGGACGCCAAAGCACGGCAGAAATCACTTCTGGCACGCCACAAGACGGCAACAAGCCGGCTCGCGGCCCGAAAGAAAATCCATGACTACCAGATTGAAGATGCCATGGTCCGCTTCGAACAGTACACGCGTCGTATCGACGATGTCGAAGGGCGCATCGAAGCGTACGATCTGGGCCTGCCCAAGGACTTGAATCATGAATTTGCCAGCCTGGAGGCAGAGGAATCCGTCGCCAGGGAGCTTCGTGACCTGAAGTTGCGCGTCGCCGCGAAGCAGTCTGCTGACGTGAGCTGAAGATGGATCTGGCATTGGGCGAACTGATTGCCATTGCGGTCATCGTATTCATCGCAATACCCGCTCCGCTGTTCATTGTTCTGCACTTCATTACAAAGTGGAAACAGGCAAGAGAGATCTCCGGAGGCGATGAAGGAATGCTGGAGGAGCTTTGGAGTCTGTCGCAGAGAATGGAGGAAAGGCTGGAGTCGCTGGAAACGATTCTTGACAGCGAGTTGCCGGAGTGGAGGAAAAAGCAATGAGCGGAACAACCTGGGGCCGGGAGAACGAGCGATCGCATGGCCTGTATCGAGACAGGGAGAATGGCTGGATTTTCGGCGTTTGCGCCGGACTGGCCGACTTTGCCAATTTCCGGGTCGGAACGGTTCGGGTAATTGCGACAATTTGCCTGTTTGTTTTTTTCTGGCCGACCGTGCTGGTCTACCTCGGCGCTACTCTCTTGTTCCGGGAGAAGCCGCTGATATACGCCGGCACCCAGGCTGAATACGAATTCTGGCGGCGACGCAATTGCGACCGGGACTGGGGCTGCTCATGAGCTACCGGGAAACATTTCCACAACGCCGATTCTACCGTCGCAAGGACAACGCGATGATTGCGGGGGTTTGCGCCGGTTTGGCCGACTATTTCGGGTTCAATCTCAAGGCGACAAGATTCCTGGCGGTGGTCTCATTGCTGATGGCGATGCCAATTACTCTGCTCGCTTACTTCGGCGCCGTTTTTCTGATCCCTGCCGCACCGGACTCACTCCGCAGGACCGGAGCTGACGAAGAATTTCGTCGTGCGGTGCGGGCAGCCCCGGCGCAAACCCTTGCTGACGTTCGAAGGCGTTTTCAATCCCTCGACAGGCGCCTGGCTCGCCTCGAACGGTATGTGACGTCGCCGAGATTCAATCTTGATCAGGAGTTCAGGAAGCTCTGAACCCCGTTTAAATGGGGAAAGGAATAATCGATGTCAGGCGGCCAAGCTTTTGTATTGTGGATCATAATAATTGTAATGCTTTGCAGCGTTGCGCAGTCTTATTTGAAGCGGCGCTACAAAAATCCACCGACAAACCCGGATCTGGATGAAGCCGCGGCGAAGATCGCCCAGCTCGAGGAGCGGGTCCGGGTATTGGAACGCATCATCACCGAGAACAAGTACGACCTGAAACGGGAAATCGATTCCCTGTAGGCAAATGGCGCCTGCCGGCCGGCGCCCGCTCCAGGCTATCTGCCCGGGTTCAAGCCCGGTCCGGACCTCGATTTCAGGAGTTGTCTCTTGCTTTGTATGTCTGGACCTCTGCGTTGAAGGCGGCCGCCATGCGTTCCATCTCTTCCACAGCCGCGTTGTACTTCTTGTCCAGCATTTCGGTCCGCTGCTGTTCCGCTTCCGGCTCCAGATCCCCCATCAATGCTACGGCGGCCTTCTCCTCATCAACGATACAAGCCAGGTAAGCTTCCATATCGGCGACGTATTTCTTGACCGCCGCCTGGCTTGCAATCATCTCTTCCTTCGTCGCCGTCGCCCCGTTGGCGATCGAGACCTTGGCGGGATACTCACATGCCACCGAGGCATGTGATGCGAACAAGAATGCGAGAGCAGATATAGCAATAGTTATTTTAGTCATTGGCCTGTCTTTTATTGAAAGGATTGCGGTCGATGAGACCTGCAATCAAATGGGTGGTTCGAGCTTCGAATGTAATTAGAGCATGCGCAATTCAGGCTGTGAAGATCTGAGAGAACGATTTATTGAAATCAACGGCTTATCATGCAATTCGCTTGCGACAGCGCGACAGATCCGGCCAGCGGCTCAGGCGAACAAGGCCCGATACCTGTCCGTGCCTTTGGCCTGGGACAACAATAGCTCCAGATAACTGTCCGCGCTCATCGGATCACCGAAAAGCAGGCCCTGGGCATATGTGCATTGCATGGTTTGCAGGAAATTCAGTTGCTCCTCGGTCTCGACGCCCTCGGCGACCACATCCATGTTCAGGCTGCGTCCCATGTGTATGATCGTTCCAACTATGGTTGCATCGTCAGAATCGACCGCAATGTTTTTCACGAAGGACTGATCGATCTTCAACGTATTGATCGGAAACTGCTGCAACGCACTCAATGAAGAATAACCTGTTCCGAAGTCGTCAATCGCAAGGTGCAGCCCGAGCGCGTAGAGTTCATCCAGCAACTTGATGGTCCTGACAGGATCCTCCATCAACGTCGTCTCCGTGATTTCGAGCTCAAGTGACGTTGGTGATAGCTGATGACTGCGCAGTATCGCGCTGATGCGGCTGATGAAATTGGGTTGCCGCAACTGTTTCAGTGAGAGATTGACGGATACCCGGCCGGGCGACACGGATTCGCTCCAGTATTTGAAATCCTCACAGACGCGATCCAGCACCCATTCTCCGATCTCGATGATCAGATTGGTCTCCTCGGCAATCGGGATGAAATCAGAAGGGAGGATGATGCCGCGCTCCGGCAACTCCCAACGGACCAGCGCCTCGGCACCTATGACCTGGCCGGTTTCAAGATTGTATTTCGGCTGGTAATGAACCAGCAGTTCATCGCGCTCAAAAGCCCGCTTGAGCTTGCTCTTGGTCATCAGCCGCTCGACCGCGGCCTCATTCATTTCCGGAGCGTAATACGAGAAGACATTGCCGCCGTTCTTCTTTGCGTGGTAAAGGGCCGCATCAGCATTGCGTATCAGGTCGATAACATTCCGGGCATCGACCGGGAACAGAGCTATGCCCATGCTGGCGGTCATGAAGACTTCATGGCCCTGCACGAAGAACGGATCGGCGAGACGGTCGAGCAGGCTGCGTGCCAGTTTGTCGAGACTCTGCCGTATGTCGGAGCCGGACTCCGGCCGATCGATGATCACGGCAAACTCGTCGCCGGCGAGACGGCCTATTACGGAATCCGGGGGAAGCACCTTGGTAAGCCGGGTGGCAACGGTCTCCAGTGTTGCATCGCCGGCGAGGTGGCCGAAGGTATCGTTTATCTCCTTGAACCGGTCGATATCGATGTACAGCAGTCCCAGCGATTTCCTGGAGCGGCCCGCCCGGGCGATCGCGCGCTGCAATAGGTGATGGAACTGCATCCTGTTCGGCACCTTGGTGAGCGCATCAATACGGGCCAGATACCTTATTCGTTGCTCCGCCTTTCGTCGCTCGGTGATGTTCTGTGCGGCATATATCCTGTCGCTGCCGGCTTCGTTGTCTCCAGTTATCGCGGCGCTGGTGTAGGAGACTGGCACGGTCTCGCCGGACTTGGTGATGAAAAAAGCCTCCCGTGGTGCGTTCGAACCGACTTCCGGATGCAGCCGGCCGGTTCGTTTCTTGTCGACGAGCAAGTCGATGTTCTGGCCAATCAACTCTTCTTCCGTATAGCCGAGCATGTTCAGGGTTGCTTTGTTAACTCTGCTTATGATGTCGTCGGGTGATGCAATGATGATTGCTTCATTCATGTTCGCCAGAACATTGTCGATATAATTTCGCGATATCGTTGTCTGCCGGAGTTTTTCCCGCATCGCGTTGAAGACGCTCGCAAGTTCGCCGAGCGCATCATTGTCGGTTACCGGAACGGGCTCGCCGAAGTCGGATTCGCTGAGCTTCCTGACCTCTGTCTGCAGTTGGCCGATGCGCTGGTTCTGCCGGCGTACCAGGAACCATACGGTGATTCCACAGAGGATCAGGATTGCCAGGATGCTTGCCGCAACCCAGGAGAAACCCAGCTGGCTCTGGCGTCGTTCAGTAATGACAAGCTCTGCCCGGTACTCCGCCAGTCGAGCCCGCAAGTCGCGCAGTTCGAATGCAGCAATCAGCCGGCCGATTGCTTGTCCCGAACCGGAAACCGGTCTCGAGAGGTAGAGCATCGAATCGGTCCAGGTGACCGGGCCGTTCTGGAGTTCATCGGGAATAATGCCGACCTGTACGGGAGCAGCATCCAGCGGCTCGAAACGCAATGCCACCAGGCGCTCGTTGGCAGCCAGGGCATTGGCAAGCAGTGTGCTCGCCGCCGCGCCGCGGGACTCACCGGCCTGCGCGAGTTCGCTGCCCAGCAGGTCGAGGGACTGCTTGGCGTCGAGCTGGAAAGCCGCCAGCACGCTGCTCTCATGCTGTTCGACGCCGGACTCGATGATGCTGCTTGCCAGGCCGCGGTACTGGACATAGAAAACGGTCGACAGCAATGCAAT
>JAKEGN010000331.1 GCA_022615525.1 Woeseiaceae bacterium | reverse complement strand
TAGCGACAGTGCCTCGCTGCCTAGCTCGTCCATTGCCGCCTGGTAGCGTTGCCTCAAGACCATTCGCGAACGGTCGGTCCCGTCGGTCAGGGCCGCTGACGGGAAGCTCTCGAATTCCGCCGGCAATTGCGGGTCGTCCAGCGCGCGCAAGGCCTCGTAACAGTGCTGCATGCGGCTCGCCGCCTCCGCAAGCCGTTCTCCCGACCGGTTGATATCGCGGCCCTGCTCGCTGATCTCCGCGAGGTAGCGGATGCGGTTCCCGGGTATCACCGCCATCGCGCGCGGTTCCTTGACGGATACGTCGATGTCCGGCGTCCATTGCTCCGGCGGATAACCAAGCTTCTTCGCCACGCGCCGGCACAGTTGCCAGAACATCCAGCTGATGCCGGGATCGTTGAACTGGCTCGCAATCGTCGGGTACACGGGAATCTCGTCGTCCGGTGTCTTGAAACGCACGTGATTGCGCTTCCATTGCTTGCGGATGTCGCGGAGCGCGTCTTCCGCGCCGCGCCTGTCGTACTTGTTCAGAACGATGAGGTCCGCGAAATCCAGCATGTCTATTTTCTCGAGCTGGCTGGCCGCGCCGTAGTCGCTGGTCATGACGTAGACCGAGAAATCGACCATGTCGACGATCTCGCTGTCGCTCTGGCCGATACCCGCCGTTTCGACCAGTATCAGGTCGTAGCCCAGCGACTTGAGGAAGAGAATCTGGTCGGCCAGCATCTCGCTGGTTGCAAGGTGCTGGCGGCGCGTTGCAATGGAACGCATGTAGATGCGATCCGAGCGCAGTGAATTCATGCGGATGCGATCGCCGAGCAGTGCGCCGCCGGTGCGCCGCCGGGTCGGATCGACGGCCAGCACGGCCATGCGTTTCTGCGGAAACGAGGCGAGGAAACGGTTCAGGATCTCGTCCGTGACGCTGCTCTTGCCGGCGCCGCCGGTTCCGGTGATGCCGATCACCGGTGTCTTGCCGGCGCGCACCTGCCAGGCCTTGCGCAGGCTCGCGAGTTTGGCCTCGCTGAACACACCCTCCTCAATCGCCGACATCGTGGCCGCGATCTCGATGCTCTTCTCGGGCGCGGTCACTTTGGGCAGGCGCGTTTCGACCCGGTCTGATTCCGTGCGTCGGACGAGATCACTGATCATTTCGTCGAGGCCCATCGACATGCCGTCGTGCGGGTGATAGATGCGCTCGACGCCGTAATCCATCAGCGTACGTATTTCTTCTGGCGTGATCGTCCCGCCGCCGCCACCGAACACCTTGATGTGCGGCGCGCCAAGTTCCCGAAGGCGGTCGACCATGTAGCGGAAAAATTCATTGTGCCCGCCCTGGTAGGAACTGACCGCAATACCGTCGGCATCTTCCTGGATCGCGGCCTGCACGATTTCCTCGACGCTGCGGTTGTGCCCGAGGTGTATCACTTCCGCGCCCTTGGCCTGGATCAGGCGCCGCATGATGTTGATTGCGGCATCGTGACCATCGAACAGGGAGGCCGCGGTCACGAAGCGCAGCGGCGGTTTTTCCTTCTTGCCGGTTATGCCCGGCAGGTCACTGGGGGCGGTGCTCATGTCTGTCACCAAAAAATGCGATGCATTTGTGCGCGCAATCCCTGCGCGATATCCGCCGAAAAAATCCGGGATTCCGGACTTTTTCCTTTAAATATCAGCTATATCCACGATTGCAAAAATTCTAATCAAGATTAAAATAATGCAAGGAAACGCAGAAAACAAGTGTCCGCCCGGGAGACCCGAATGGCCATTGCAGCCGACGCTACACGATTTCAGTTTCAGCGCGACCGGATTCTGCGCGCGGCGGCGGCCTGCTTCAATCAAAAGGGCTACAGCGGTACTTCGCTCAAGGACGTGGCCCGCCAGCTCGGTCTCACCGATGCCGCCCTCTATTACTATGTAAAGAACAAGGAAGAACTGGTGTACCAGTGTTACCTGCGCGCCGCGGAACTCGGCCGGCGCGCCATGGAGAGAGCGCGTGAGTCAGGCGGCAACGGCTTTGAGCAGGCCTTCCTCTATATACGCAACCATGTCGAAATCATGGTCGGTGACGCGGGACCGGTGGCCATCATGAGCGAAGTGCCGTCGCTGAAGCCGGCGCATCGCAACGAGATCCTGTCGGTGTCCCGCCGCCACAGCCTGGGCTTCGAGCAAGTCCTGTCGAACGGGATCCGTGACGGCAGCATTGCCGATTGCGACGTTCGCATGACCGGCAATGCGATCATGGGCGCGATCAATTGGATACCCAAGTGGTTTCACGGCGATCCGGCCGTGGCGATGCAGGTATTGGAAACTTTCCCCGACGTGCTAACCCGGGGATTGCGCAAGGTGTCAGGGTAGTTCGAGCGAGGCAATTACCTTTTTCATATCCTCTTCGAGGCCCTGCACGACAGGGTCGCTGTCGTTGCTCGGTATGTCGATGATTTCGACATTGGTCTTCAGGTACGCCAGCCGCGTGGCCATTCGCTCCTGCACGTCGAGGTAGTAGCGTTCGTTCGCTGCGCCGGTGCCGGCTATGTCGATGACAGTCAGTGGCCCGGAAGCCGCCCCGGGGATGCGCGTGCCGGTCCTGGATTTCAGGATAGCGAGGTCGTCCGTTATCAGTTCCAGCAGGATCCTGTTGTCGCCCATTTCCTTCCACAGGTCGGCGAAAATGCGGCTCGATTCCGCGATTTCTTCGGGCGCCAGTTTCTTCAATAGTGAATCGCGCGCCTCGACCAGGGCAGGCGCACCGCGTTCGGCGGCGAGCCGGTACCAGGCCAGTGCCCTTGTATTGCTCTGCGGCACACCCTGGCCGTTCAGGTGCATGTAACCGATCGTGTACTGAGCGTACTTGTCGCCTTTTGGCGCCAGGTCTTCTTCGTAAATCAGCAGCGCGCGCGCATAGTCGCCCTGGGCGTAGAGCTCCTCCACGCGCTCCTGCGCACGCAAGGTGCGCTCATCGAGTGGAGCACCGGGAAAATGCTTGTAGGCTTCGCCCGCAAGCACGAGGCCACAGGCAAGACCGAGCAGTACAGCCAGAACGGATGTTCGGATTTTCAAGTTTGTCTCAACCGTCAGTGAACAGCATCGCTGAGTTCCGGCAAGCTCTGCGGCCTGCTCGTTACTCACCATGTCTAGGAGTCACCCAAGCCGGAACAAGTTCCATCCCGCCCGTTGCAATTTTACAACCCGAAGACGCAAATTTCATGTGTCCGCATCACGGTATTCGGGCTTCCTCCCGCCCACGTTCGCCTTGACGGCCTCCTGCTGGTTGGGCGATCCGATCAGGGCCAACTGCAGGCGTGCTTCAGTCTGCAATGCCTCGGCCAGTGGCTGCGACCAGGCTTTCCCGGTCAGGACCTTGATCGCACGTATGGCGTCGGGCGATTTGGCAGCGATCTCGTAGGCGAGCGCCAGCGCGGATTCGAACGGGTTTTCGCTGACAGCGGTTACCAGGCCAAGTTGCAGCGCTTCCCGCCCGCTTACGATGCGGCCGCTGTACGCGAGCTCGCGTACACGGTCGACCGGCATGACGTCGCGCAACGTGACCGAGATGCCCATATCGGGCACCAGCCCCCATTTCACCTCCATGATCGACAGCCTGGCCTCGGCCTGTGCGTGTCGGATGTCCGCCCCTGCCGCGATCTGCAGTCCGGCGCCGAAGCAATACCCCTCGATCGCGGCGATTACCGGCACCTCCAGCGTTTGCCAGACACAAGCGGCTCCCTGGTAGAAATTGGCAGGCGATTGTCCTTGCGGCCGCATGCGTTCCGCACTCGCAGTGCCCGCATCCCCAACCTGGAATACGGCGGTGTCGATGCCGGCGCAAAAATTGCCGCCGGCACCATGCAGCACCACCGCCCTGACCGCTGCATTGGCACGGAGGTTTTCCCCCGCGTTCGTCAATGCCTCGAACATCGCAGCATCGACCGCGTTCTTTTTCTCCGGACGGTTCAGTGTCACGACCGCGACGTGGTCGTTGACCGCAATACTGACCCGTTCACTCATGGCGGACTCTGTGTGCGTGCCGCGTGCGTCAGGCCGCCAGCGTGCACTTGCCGTTGTTGATCACCACGACGTTTCGCGCTTTGACGATACAGCGAAACGACACCACATTGCGGTCCTGCCACATCTCCGTGGTCAGGATGTCGCCGGGGTACACCGGCGCAGAAAAACGCACGTCGAAACCGTTGACCAGCGTGAAGTCGTAATCACATATGGTCTTCAGGATTGCACGGCAGGCGATACCTGCGCTGCAGCGGCCGTGCATGATCGGCTCACGAAAACCGGCGTCGATCGCGGTCACCGGATCGGAGTGCAGCGGATTCAGGTCACCCGAGAGGCGAAACAGCAAAGCCTGGTCGCGGCGCGTCGCGATGTCGCAACTCAGGTCCGGTTCGCGCTTCGGCAAGCGGTGCGGCAGCGGGGCGGCGCCCGGCGGGCCGCCGAAACCGCCATCGCCTCGCGCAATCAGGGTACTGGCGAGCGTGAACAACACGGTATCGTCCCTGGCCATGCGCACCTCGGCCTCGACCAGGATCTTGGCGCCACGTCCCGCACCCTTGTCGTAGATCGCCACGACGCGCCGATTGGCCAGCAGTTCGGCGGATGACGGCAACGGTCGGTAC
>JAKEGN010000330.1 GCA_022615525.1 Woeseiaceae bacterium | reverse complement strand
GGTCGTCGCCGACGACGACGGTGTCGTGGTTGTCGAGCGCGGCAAAGCAGCGGACGTACTTGCCAAAGCGCGGGCGCGCGAGTCGAACGAGAACGAGAAACGAGCGCGCTTTGCCCGCGGCGAACTGGGGCTCGATGTTTACAACATGCGCGAGCGACTGAAGGCAAAGGGTCTGAAATACGTGCGCGCTTCGGGTGACCAATAGAT
This sequence comes from Woeseiaceae bacterium, assembly GCA_022615525.1. Lineage (GTDB taxonomy): Bacteria > Pseudomonadota > Gammaproteobacteria > Steroidobacterales > Woeseiaceae > JAKEGN01. The sequence goes on along the minus strand of JAKEGN010000330.1, from coordinate 2,650 downwards.
GAGGCAGAAAGGAATTGCCTGCACGCTGATGCGCGGCGGCACGTCGAAGGGACTCTATTTTCAAAGTCGCGATTTGCCAGCCGACACCGCAGGCCGTGACCGCGTGCTGCTCGCAGCCATGGGTTCGCCCGACGCGCGGCAGATCGACGGCATGGGTGGCGCGCATCCCCTGACCAGCAAGGTGGCGGTCATCGGGCCGGCGACGCGTGCCGATGCCGACCTCGACTACCTGTTCCTGCAGGTGCAGGTCGATACCGCGGAAGTTCGCGACAACCAGAACTGCGGCAACATCCTGGCGGGAGTCGGACCGTTCGCCATCGAACAGGGGCTGATACCCGCGCAGGACGGTGAGACCGCGGTGCGCATACACATGGTCAACACCGGCAGTATTGCCATCGCGCGAATCAGGACACCGCAAGGCGAAGTCTGTTACGACGGCGACGCAAGGATCGACGGCGTGCCGGGAACGGCCGCGCCCATCATGCTCGACTTCGAAGATGTCGCCGGCTCGAATTGCGGCGCGCTGCTGCCGACCGGCAATGCCAGCGACCGCGTCAGTGACGTCGACGTCACCTGCATCGACAACGGCATGCCCGTGGTCATAATTCGCGCATCGGACTTCGGAAAGACCGGCAGCGAAACCCCCGAAGCGCTGGAAGCGGACCCGGTACTGAAAGATCGTCTCGAATCCATACGGCTTGCCGTCGGCCATGGCATGAATCTCGGCGACGTGGCGAAGAAGACCGTGCCGAAAATGTGCCTCGTGTCTTCGCCGCTTTCCGGCGGCGTGATCGGCACCCGCACTTTCATTCCCCATCGCGTGCACGAGTCCATCGGCGTGCTCGGTGCCGCGACCGTTGCAGCCGCCTGTCTCGTCCCCGGCTCGGTCGCACAGCAGGTGTCGGGTTTCACGCCGTCATCCGGCACGCATCGGCTGGACATCGAGCATCCCACCGGCTACCTGACCGTTGCCATCGCTGCCCGCATCGACGGCGAGTCGCTCAGTCTCGAGCGAACGTCGCTCCTGCGCACGGCAAGGAAGCTCATGCAGGGGCAGGTGTTCGTGCCGGCATCAGCCTGGAACGGCGCATGAAAATCGGCCTGCTCGGTTTCGGCGAAGTCGGAGAGACTTTGGCTGCCGATCTCCTGGCCATACCGGACGTGGAACTTGCCGCCTACGACACACAATTTTTCGATACCCGCAGTGCGCCGGCCGTTGCGATCAAAAGGTATGAGGCGGTCACCGCCGCCACGACGGCAACGGCGCTCGCAAAGGACGCGGAGCTCATCATCTCCGCCGTTACCGCGGCGCAGGATGTCGCAGCGGCCCGCTCGATAACGCCTGGGCTTATGCACGGAGCATTCGTGCTCGACCTCAACTCGGTATCGCCGGTCACGAAACGCGAGTGCGCGACGATCATCGGGGACGCCGGCGGCCGCTATGTCGAGGCTGCAGTGATGTCACCGATTGCACCAAAACGCATCGCGTCGCCAATGCTGCTCGGCGGGCCGCATGCAGAGGACTTCCTGCCGGTTGCCGCGGCGCTCGGTTTCAGCGGCGCGCGGGTGGTGTCGGAGGAAGTGGGCCAGGCATCCGCGACCAAGATGTGCCGCAGCGTCATCATCAAGGGCCTCGAAGCACTGCTTGCGGAGAGCTTGCTGACGGCCAGGCACTACCGGGTCGAAGACGATGTGCTCGCCTCGCTCGGTGACCTGCTCAAATCGCCGGACTGGGCAGTGCTCGCGCAATACATGATCGGCCGCAGCATCGAGCACGGTGCGCGGCGCGCCGAGGAAATGCGCGAAGTCGCGGCCACGGTACGGTCCGCGGGACTGGACCCCTGGATGAGCGACGCCTGCGCAAAGCACCAGGACCGGAACGCCCGCTTTCGCGATGCGTTACATTCCAGGGAGCTGTCCGGGATGCTGGATATCATGCGCAGGGACATACCATGCTGATCATCGACTGCCACGGCCATTACACGACCGCACCGGAGCCCCACCAGGTCTTTCGCAAAGCACAGCTTGCGCGATTCGCGAACCCGGCGTTGCCGCCGGTGCCGCCCGCAAAAATCAGCGACGAGCAGATTCGTGAGACCATCGAAACCAATCAGCTGCGACTGCAAAAAGATCGCGGCGCAGACATGACCCTGTTCTCGCCGCGGGCGTCGGCCATGGCACATCACCAGGGCGACGGCCGCGTTTCCATGGAGTGGTCACGCGCCTGCAACGACCTGATCAAGCGCGTCGTCGATCTCTATCCGGAGAATTTCGCCGGCGGCTGCATGCTGCCGCAGTCTCCCGGCGTGCCGATCTCGGAGTCAATCGCCGAACTCGAACGCTGCGTAAAGGAACTCGGTTTCGTTGGCTGCAACCTGAACCCGGACCCATCCGGCGGGCATTGGACCTCGCCGCCGCTTATCGACCGGTCCTGGTATCCCTTTTTCGAAAAAATGGTCGAACTGGACGTGCCGGCCATGATCCACGTGTCCAGCACCTGTAATCCGAACTTTCACGCAACCGGTGCGCACTACATCAACGCAGACACCACTGCTTTCATGCAGTTCATCGAGGGCGACCTGTTCCGCGATTTCCCGAACCTGCGCTTCGTCATTCCGCACGGCGGCGGCGCCGTGCCCTATCACTGGGG
>JAKEGN010000329.1 GCA_022615525.1 Woeseiaceae bacterium | reverse complement strand
TTGTTCAACGACGTGGAGTAATACTGGAACCGGTTGCCGCCGCGCTTTTTGGCCTGGTACATGGCAAGGTCGGCGGCCTTGATCAGGCGCTCGGCCTGGTCGCCCGCACCGGGATAGATGGCAATGCCGATACTCGGTGTCGCGTAGACTTCGCTGTTACCGATTTCGTATTTGTCCGACAACACGAGCACCAGTTTTTGCGCGGCCGCAGCGGCATTCGCCGACTCGCCGAAATCCTCGAGACAGACGACGAATTCGTCGCCGCCCCAGCGCCCGGTAAAATCGCCGATGCGCAGGTTCCTGGTCAGCCTGTCGGCTACCTGCTTCAGCAGCAGGTCTCCGGTATCGTGACCCAGCGTGTCGTTCACCGACTTGAACCGGTCGAGGTCGATGAAGAGCACGGCAATGGGGCGGCCGTTGCGCTGGCTGCGCCCGATCGCTTTCTCCAGGTGCCGGGTGAACAGCCGCCGGTTCGGCAACAATGTCAGGTCGTCGTATTGCGCGCGTTTCTCCAGCTCGACGGTCCTGCGAACGATGTCGGTGACGTCGCGGAAGGTGATGACGCCGCCGACCAGTGCGCGGCTGCTGTCGTACAATCCCTGGCCGTTGATGCTCAAAACGATATCGGCCTGTCCCGGCGCGCGGTATACGGCCGTCTGGTTGGAGAACTTCTCCCCGCTGCAGGCCTTGACCAGCGGCCGCTGCTCCGGATCGATCGGGCTCTCGCCATCGGCGGCGACACTGCAAAATGTATTGGCCCAATCGCTGTCGGGAAGATTGCGCGAGCCCAGGCCCAGCATCAGCCTTGCGGCCGGGTTGATGTCCAGGACGTGCCCCTGCCGGTCGACCACCATGACACCGTCATTGATGCTGCCGAGTATCGAGAGCACGGTGCTGTCCGTATCCGACAATCGTGCGAGCAGACGGTGTCTTTGTATCGCGTGATTGAAAATCGATTCCTGCTCCTGCAGGCCGGTGCTGTCGACACAGATATACGCCTGGGCTCCGGCACGAACCGCGGCGATGCCGCGGTGTTCGCGCTCCCGGGTCGTCAGGGCGATGACGGGAAACTGCCGCAACGACTGCAGCAGCGTTGGCAGGGTGTGCCCCGACTGAGCCAGTGCCGGTCCGATCTCGACCAGGACGAGGTCGACCTGGCCGCCAGCGGAGTCGGGAACATCAAACGAGCCCGACTGGCGCAGGTCCTCACAAACGCGGAACGCGCGGAGTGTTTCAAGATACCCGGGAGCGAAATCGCCGCGACCGAGGTACAGGATCGAATGTCCCCCCATCAGCGCCTGGCCGCCTCCGCCGGCAACTTGCCTGCAAACTGAAGTTCTTCGCCGGACGTCAGGCAAGTCATCATCTGTGCCATAGTTCTTGTTCTTGAGCTCTGCGCCACATCACATCAGCAGCGGCGCCGGTATAGGCCAGAGGCATCATACCAGAATCGTATGGAAACTCAGTCTGAAATCAATCATTTGCCGGCCAGCCGGCCGCGCCTCTAAACCTATGCAGCAGCGACGACATCCAACTCCCAAAGCGCACGGAGTCAGGGTCCTTGGAAGCGGTTTTGGCGATCGGCAGCACGGGCAGCAAACTTGAGAGCGTGCCGGTGACCGGGAATGACGTGAAAGACGAGTACTACTGGGTCGAGCAGGCGCGAAGCGGCGACGTATCGGCTTTTGAAAAGCTCTACCGCGCGAACATCGACCGCGTATATGCATTGTGCCTGCGAATGACGGCCAATGCGGCGGAAGCGGAAGACGCCGCGCAGGACGCATTCATCCAGGCCTGGCAGCAGCTACCGAAATTTCGCGGCGACAGCGCTTTCGGCACCTGGTTGCACCGGGTTGCGGTGAATGCGGTGCTGGGACGCATGCGCAAGTCACGCCGGGAACGCGACCGGGTCGATGCGGTGATCGATATTTCCCCGATGCCGGAGAGCATCGGTGACGACGCCGACCTGAGGGACCTGGAGAAGGCCATGGACAGCCTTCCATCCGGAGCCAGACATGTATTTGTGCTGCACGCCGTGTACGGCTACAGCCATGACGAAACGGGTGAAATGCTCGGTATAGCGACAGGAACCAGCAAGGCGCAGTTGCACAGGGCGCGGCGATTGCTTGCGGAACAACTTTCGACTCACGGACGTACGACCAACGGTGCTTCGATATGAATGAGCGCAACGATACATCGACAGGCAAGCCGGCCGGCGACGCACTCATGGCGGCCGCGTCGGCGTTGCCGAAAGAAATCAAGCCGGGGCGTGATCTCTGGCCCGGTATCGAACAGGCCCTGACCAGGAAACAATCCTGGATCGGGCCACGTAATCGGCAGGGTGTGTTTGCGCAGGCGGCCGCGGTGCTGCTGATGATCGGTGCATCATCCGGCCTGACTTACCTCGCGGTAAAGGACGGCAGCAGCCCGGTCTCGCCGGTCGTAACCGGCGTCGAGCGCGTGTTCGAGCCGGTCTCCGGCAGTTTCGGCAGTCGCTATACCCTCGGTCCGGACTTCCTCGAGGCGCGCAACGCGCTCGCGGAAAGGCTCGAAGGCGAAATGGAGAAGCTGTCTCCCGAATCCAGGGCGGTGGTACAGAGGAACCTCGACGCGATTCACGACGCAATCGTGGAAATCAACAAGGCGCTGGCGGAAGAGCCGGACAACGTCCTGCTGCAGGACTTGTTGCTGCGCAGCTATCACGAGGAAGTCGCGCTGATGCAGCAGGTAGGTGGAATCAGGAATTCCGCCATGAATCGAACCGATATTTGAGTGTTTGCCGGATGGTCGGTGAACAAAGGTAAATGAGTAAGGATATGAAGAGAATTTGTGCAATCCTCGCGGCGACCCTGCTGGCGGCCGGCGCAAGCGCCGAAGAAGTGCAGAAGACGCTGGAAGCGGCACCCAACGGGTCCGTCGATGTGTCGAACATCTCCGGCATGGTCGAAATCACCGGCTGGTCGCGAAACGAGGTCAGTGTCGATGCGGATCTCGGCAGCGACGTCGAAGAACTCGTGTTCAAGCGTGACCGTGACCAGATCATCATCGAGGTGAAAGTGCCGCGGCGGAACTCCCGTTTTATCGAGAGCGACCTGGTCATTCACGTGCCGGAGCGCAGTGCCGTGAGCGTCGGCACCGTCAGCGCCGACGTTATGGTTCATGATGTCCTCGGGTCCCAGTCGCTCCACACGGTCAGCGGCGACATCGAGGCGGAAGCCTATTCCACGGATATCGAGATCGAAACGGTCAGCGGCGATGTCACTCTTCAGGGCGACGGCAAGGACACCAATGCACGCATGAACACTGTGAGCGGCGACATAAATGCCGAGCAGCTCGGCGGCGACCTCGCGGCCGGCACGGTGAGCGGCGACATCGACGTGCTCAACGGTACGTTCAGAAGGGCGCGGCTGAACACGACCAATGGCGACATGGTGTTCAGCGCCGCACTTGAGAAGGGTGGCCGTTTCGATGCCGAAACCATCAATGGTGAAGTGGATGTTCGCTTCCGGAAAAAGGTTTCCGCCAAGTTCGAGATCGAGACGTTCAACGGAGATATCCGGAACTGTTTCGGACCCAAGCCGGTGCGCACCAGTGAATACACACCGGGGCTCGAGCTGTACTTCAGCGAGGGCGGCGGCGACGGCTGGGTCACGATCAAGACACTGAATGGCGATATCGACCTGTGCAACGATGACTGAATTTGTTGTTGCGCGTACCTGACTGGCGTAACGGCTGCCGCGGCAAAGATCGACGGATCAAAGTCGGCGGATCAAAGATCAACGATCGATTTGAACCCGCCCCAGAACATTCTTCGGGCATCGAACGGCATGGATTTCGCGTCCATCATGTGCGCGAGCCGCGGATCTTTCATGACCTTGGCATTTACGCGATCGCGGTGCTTGCGTGATTTGTACACGATCCACGAAAACAGCACGGTTTCGCCGCGTTTCATCTTGACGCTTTGCGGAAACGACGTGAGCTTGCCGGACTTGACGTCATCCGCAACGCACTCCACGTATTCGAGTGCGCCATGGTCGCGCCACACCTTGCCTGCCAGCGCGGACATGCGCCGGTAGGCGGCCAGGTTCTTCTTGGGTACGGGCAGTACAAAACCGTCGACATATCTTGCCATCGCGACTCTCCTTTATTGACAGGGGCTATACTGGCGCGGAGCTTTTCGACGGGCAATAGCCGGGAATCCGGCACTGTGTCGGCTTTAGGGGACGCTACGGGTCGCAGACCGGCTACCGGCACTTTGCTAGACTTGCCCCACAACGCTTGCGGAATTCCTAATCATGGCTCGCTTGGTAAAAATCGCTCTCATCGGCGTGGCATCGCTCGTCGGACTGGCCGTGATCGCCGCCGTCGCGCTGTACGTGTTTTTCGATCCGAATGACTTTCGCGACGAGATCTCGTCCGCGGTCAAGGAGAGCACCGGCCGGGAACTGCGCATCGAGGGCGATCTCTCCTTAAGCGTCTTTCCCTGGATCGCCGTCGAAATCGGCAAGACCTCGCTCGGCAACGCCGAAGGTTTCGGCGACAAACCATTCCTGAGTTTCGAGCAGGCGCGTTTGAGCGTGCGGCTGATGCCGCTGCTGTTGCGGCAGGACATCGCCGTCGGCACGGCTTCGCTCAACGGACTGACCGTAAACCTCGCGGTGGCGAAAAACGGGCGCAACAACTGGGATGACCTCTCCGGAGGCGAAACCAGTGCGACCGAAACCGGGGACAGCGGGGCCGCCGACAGCGGCACGCTGGATGTCGCGAACGTCAGCGTCGAGGGTGCTGAACTTTCCTATGTCGATGCGCAGGCCGGGAGTTCGGTGGCGTTGACCGGACTGTCCTTCAACACCGGCCGGATCGCGGCCGGGACACCGTTCGATTTCGAAACGGCTTTCGCCTTCCTGTCGCAGCCGGGAAATATCGGCGGCGACCTGAGGATCCGCGGTACGAATACGCTCGGTGAAGATTTCGGCAGCGTCACCGTCGACGGGCTCAACGTCTCCGGCACATTGACCGGCCTGGTCGAGCAGCCGACGACCTTCAACTTCGATGCGCGCCAGATCATCGCGGACCTGAATGCCAGCACGCTGACGCTGGGCGAGATGGACATGGCGATATTCGGGCTCGGCGTGTCCGCAACCGTCGAGCCGTTTTCCTTCGAGGGTTCGCCGCTTATCAACGCCTCGATGCGCGTTGCCGATTTCTCGCTCAAGGAGCTGATGCAAACCTTCGGCACCGAGCCACCGGCGACCGCCGATGCGAAGGCATTGCAGAAAGTGGCCTTCAATGCGAATGCGGTGATCAGCGAAAAATCCATCGACCTGAAGTCCCTGTCGATGACGCTCGATGACACCACCATGACCGGCACGCTGTCGCTGCCTTTGACGGAAAACGGCACCATGCGTTTCGATCTCGCGGCAGACCGGATCAATCTCGACGCCTATATGGCGCCAGCCGATGAATCGGCTGTCGCGGCCGGGCCGGGAGAAGCTGTCGACGTCGAGATTCCGGTCGACATGATCCGTGCGCTCAACGCCAGCGGCAAGGCGCGGCTGAAACAGGCGACGCTTTCCGGCATGCTGTTCGAGAATCTCGAGCTGGGTCTCGAAAGTGGCGGCGGGAAATTACGGTTGCATCCTGTCGCGGCGGAGTTGTTCGACGGAACGTACGCCGGTGACGTGAGGATCGATGCATCGGGGCAGATCCCATCCATCGCTGTCAACGAAAAAGTGGACGGCGTGAGCCTCACGCCACTGGCGCTGGCGATGTTCGACAACGACAAGGTGAGCGGGACGATCAAGGGATCGTTCCTGCTCTCCGGTGCCGGGGCGACGCTGTCCGCGATACAGCGCGATCTGGATGGCAACCTGTCTTTCGAACTGCTGGACGGCCAGATCAACGGCACCGACCTCTGGCACCAGATACGTTCGGCGCGCGCATTGCTCCGCGGCGAGCCGGCGCCGCCGGCCCGCGTTCCTCCACGCACCGAGTTCTCGTCTATCCGCGTGAGCGGCCCGGTACGGGACGGCGTGTTCTCGAACCAGGACCTGCTCGCCGAACTGCCGTTCCTGCGCGTGACCGGCAACGGCACGGTCGACCTGGCGGCAGCGACGCTCGACTACTCGATGCAGGCCCGGGTCCTCGACAAACCCGAGTTCGCCGGCGACGTGAGCCAGGAGGAACTGAAGGACTACACCCAGGCCGTCATCCCGCTGAAAATCACCGGAGCGCTCGCATCGCCCTCGATCAAGCCGGACGTCAACGCCATGCTGCGCAAGGAAATCGAAAAGAAGGGCAGTGAACTGCTGGACAAGTTGCTGGGCGGTGAGAAGAAGCCGGCAGAAAGCGAAGAGGCGGCGGACGAGCAACCGGCCGAAGAGAAGTCAGCTGAAGACCAGCTCAAGGACAAGCTGAAAGACCTGCTCCGGAACTGAGCGTATGCGAATGACCCCGGGACACTATCTGCGGCCGGTAGCGGCGGCGATCATCCTGATGTCAGGAGTGGTGCTGTCGGCCGACCTGCGCGAGGTCACCGTGGAGAAGGAAGAGAAGCGCTACCGGCTGACATCCGAAACCCGATTCGATGCCAGCGTCCCGGACCTTTACCGCGTGCTCACCGATTACAACCTGTTCACGGAATTCTCCAGCGTCTTCGTCGAATCGCGCAATCTGAGAGCGGCGGAGAACGGCAAGCCCCGTTACTACACCCGCATGGAAGGCTGCATGCTGCTGTTCTGCAAATCTTTCGTCCGCGTCGGTGAGCTCACCCTGACGCCGCACCGCGAGATCGTTGCACTGGCGGACCCTGAGGAAAGTGATTTCAACTACAGCCGCGAGCGCTGGCAGCTGGAGGCGGACGGCGACGGCGCGATCCTCAAATACGAATTCGAACTGGAACCGAGCTTCTGGGTGCCGCCGGTGATCGGCCCGTACGTAATGAAGCGGGTTTTGCGAGCCGGAGGGTCCGATGCCGTGGATCGCATCGAAGCACTGGCGCAAGGGAAGAAACCGAAACGGTGATGCGTGACGACATTCAGTGATCGCATCCTTGCCTGGTTCGACACGAGCGGGCGCAAAGACCTGCCATGGCAGAAGCGGCCGACGCCTTACCGAGTATGGGTCTCCGAGATCATGTTGCAGCAGACCCAGGTGGCGACGGTCGTTCCCTATTTCGAACGGTTCATGCGATCTTTCGGTGACATAGAGTCGCTGGCAAATGCGCACATCGACGATGTGCTGCTGCACTGGTCAGGCTTGGGCTACTACGCACGCGCGCGCAACCTGCACAGGACGGCGGGGATCCTGCGTAACGAATACGACGGAGAATTTCCTGCGGACCTGGCACAACTGCTCGCACTGCCTGGCATAGGGCGCTCGACCGCCGGCGCGATACTGTCGCTGGCCTTCGGCCAACGCCAACCGATCCTCGATGGCAACGTCAAGCGCGTGCTGGCGCGCTACCACGCCGTGCCGGGCTCACCGGCGGACTCCAAAGTTGCAGCGGAACTCTGGGCACAGGCCGACGCGCACACGCCGCAGCAGCGCGTCGCCGCCTACACGCAGGCGATGATGGACCTCGGCGCCACTGTCTGTACGCGAACACGACCGGCCTGCCCGGTCTGCCCGCTGCGCGGGGATTGCGTGGCGCAGCTGCAGGGAACACAGGCCATGTACCCGGGCCGCAAGGCGCATAGCGCGAGGCCGTTACGGCAGACCTGCATGCTGCTCGCGCATGTCGACGGTGCGGTGTTCCTCGAGAAGCGGCCACCCTCGGGAATCTGGGGCGGCCTGTGGAGCCTGCCGGAAGTCGTCGATGCCACACTGATAGACGACTGGTGCTACGACAAGCTGTCCGCGAAAGCGGAATCGCGCACCGAATGGCCGATACTGCGGCACAGCTTCAGTCACTACGATCTCGACATACGGCCAGTGGTCGTGCGCTTGCAGGGCGCATCGGCTAAAGTGTCGGACCCCGCGGCTGGCCGCTTCGTTGCTTTCGGTGAATCGGAAGGCGTCGGCCTCGCGGCGCCGGTGCGGAAGCTCGTCGCTACGCTGCAACAGTCAGGACTTTGAATATGGCGCGAAAAGTACAGTGTGCATTATTGAAGAAGGAAGGCGAGGGCATGGACTACGCGCCCTACCCGGGTCCGCTCGGCCAGCGAATCTACGAGAGCATCTCGAAGGAGGCCTGGCAGCGCTGGCTCGCGCACCAGACCATGCTGATCAACGAATACCGCCTTACGCCGATAGAACCCGAAGCGCGCAAGTTCCTCGAAACCGAAATGGAGAAATTCTTCTTCGGCGGCGGCTCGGAAAAGCCCAAGGAATTCGTCCCCAAATAAGAAAAGATTCCCGCGCCTTCCTCTATTTCACCGGCAACGGCAACTCGGTGGTCTTGGTCACGGTGCGAATGGCGATGCTCGAATTGACCCTGGCGACGCCGGGCAAGCGCGTGAGCGCTTCGTTGTGCAGGCGTTCGAAATCCGCCATGTCGGATACCACCACGCGCAGCAGGTAATCGAACTCACCGGTCATGAGATAGCACTCCATGATCTCCGGTATCGCATGCACCGCTTCCTCGAAGGCCGCGAGTTCGCTCTGCTCTTCGCGTCGCAACGCGATGTGCACGAACACCGTGCCGCCAACGCCGGCTTTCTTCTGGTTGAGTAGCGCCACGTAGCGCTCGATCAGGCCGTCCTGCTCCAGCGCGCGCACGCGGCGCAGGCAGGCGGACTCCGACAGGTTGACGCGGGCGGCGAGCTGCACGTTGCTGATGCGGCCGTCCTGCTGCAGCGCCTGCAGTATGGCCCTGTCGTAACGGTCCAATTTCATGGCAGGATCTTCGAATAAATGCAGAGTATGCCGCGGAATATGCCATCTCTGGCTTCAATAGTCACTGATTCCGCAAGGCGGTTGCGCCAAAGCCGGGGTATTCTGCGCAACTCCAACAATACCGCCCCGGGGATAACAACAATGAAGATCGGCGTACCCAAGGAAATCAAGATTCTGGAATACCGTGTCGGCATGGTGCCGGCCGGTGTGCGGGAACTCGTGAGCGATGGCCACGAAGTGATCGTCGAGACCAACGCCGGCGCGGGCATCGGCATGACCGATGCGGATTACAAAGCGGCGGGCGCGAAGGTCGTGGCGAAACCCGAGCAGGTGTTCGAGGCCGCGGACCTGATCGTCAAGGTCAAGGAACCGCAGCTGCACGAATGCGCCATGCTGCGCAAAGGACAGGTGCTCTTTACCTACCTGCACCTAGCTGCCGATCCGAAGCAGGCCGCTGCACTGGTCAAATCCGGTGCGACCGCGATCGCCTACGAAACGGTTACGGCACCCGATCGCTCCTTGCCGTTGTTGACGCCGATGAGCGAAGTCGCAGGCCGTCTGTCGATCCAGGCCGGCGCCTACTCGTTGCAGAAAGCGAACGGCGGCCGCGGCGTGCTGCTCGGCGGCGTGCCCGGTGTCGCGCCCGGCAAAGTGCTGGTCATCGGCGGCGGTGTCGCCGGCACGCACGCGGCGGAAATGGCGATCGGCCTCGGTGCTTCCGTTACCGTGCTCGATCGTTCGGTGCCGCGGCTCCGGCAGATCAACGAAATGTTCGGCGGGCGTGTGCGTACCCAGTACTCGACCAAGCAGGCCATCGACACGCTCATCGTCGATGCCGATCTCGTCATTGGTGCCGTGCTGATCGCAGGTGCTGCCGCACCGAAGCTCGTGTCGAAGGCGCACGTCAAGTCCATGCAGGCGGGTTCGGTGCTGGTCGACATCTCCATCGACCAGGGCGGTTGCTTCGAAACCAGCCGTCCCACCACGCATGCGGAACCGACCTACGTCGTCGATGACGTCGTGCACTACTGCGTCACCAACATGCCTGGCGCAGTGCCCCGCACCTCGACCTTCGCGCTGACCAACGTGACCCTGCCGTTTGCCAAGGCACTGGCGAATTTCGGCTGGCGCGAGGCACTCGCGCGCGATCCGCACCTCGCCAACGGGCTGAACGTGCACGCAGGCCACGTCAACCACGAAGCGGTCGCCCGCGACCTCGGCTATAACTACCTTTCGGCTGCCGATGCTCTGAAAGCTGCCTGAGTTCGGGGAGTTCGGGGACGCAGTCCCCGAGCTCCCTTCGTTACTGCACCTTGCGGATGTGAATGTCGCCGTGCAGGGTCTTGAAGCGAAGCACCGGGCCGCCGTTGTTGATCCTTGCGACGATGTTCTGTTCGATCCGCACTTCCACGCCGTTTTGCCCTTCTTCCCGCGTAACGGTTTCGTCCGTGGGTACGACCACGACCTCGAAATCGGACGTGATCTCACCGCGGGCGGAATCGAGATGCAGCTCGGCGCCGGCATTCGACGGCAGGCCCACGGTAATGCTGCCGTTGATGGTCTCGAACGACGAGGCATTGACGTCATCCATCCCGCTGAAACTCACATCAATTTCGGCGTTAACGCTCTCGGCAATGACCGTACCCGAAATCTTCGACGCGGTAATCGGCCCGTTGGTATTGGAGAGCTCGAGATTGCCTGTGATATTGCTGACGATGATTTCACCGTCGTTGACGGTGCTCAGCGCAACGTTGGCGCGCTTCGGGATTCGTGCCACGAGGCTTACTCTCTCGGCCCGATGATCCGTGTCGAACGAGATCTCGTTGTCCTCTTCGTCGATATCGAACGAGTAGCTGCCACCCTCGATAGGCAGCGCACCGGAAGGCGTGATGATCTTCCGATTGCCGCCCGCGACTGTCACCTCGAATGACGCATCCTCACGGTCTTCGCCAATCACCTCTATGCGCGCCGTGACGATATCGATATTGAGCTGAACCGGTTCACCGGGGCGTGACAACGGAATGTTGATGACCTGCGGCCGGTCCTGCGCGAACGTGCTTGCGCCGCAGGCGAGCGCCAGCAGTGCAATCGCCATGCGACCTGTTGAATGTATCATCGTGTTCTCCATTACTGATGCTTCTTGATCTGCAGGTCGCCGTTTATGGACGCGACCGAATAGGTGGGGCCGCCAGCACCGATGCGGACACCCGCCAGTTGCTGTATGCGATAGCGCGTACGGCCGTCCTGAACGACCTGTTCAACGGAAGCCGGCAGCCGGAACGGCGCGACAGGCAGTTCGGACGACACCCGGCCATTGAACAGGTCCAGTGCAACGTCGAGGCTTGCGCTCTCGGGCATCTCCAGCGTCACATCGCCATTGACCGTTTCTATCCGGCAGTTCTGCAGCGGCGTCTGATCGAAGTTCATGGTAATCGGCCCGTTGACGTTCTCGACGACCGTGCAATCGCGTAAGTCGCCGATGGCGATCGGGCCGTTGACGTTGTGTGCGCTCACGATGCCGGTCACGCCCCGTATGTCGATTCTCCCATCCATTACGGTGCCGACGTCGAGAACCGCATCCGGCGGGACCTGGATGTCGAACTGGTAATCGACACGGCAGTCGCGGCAGTCGTTCCAGTGCCACCGGGAGTCGTTCCCGTTGCCGACCAGCAGGGAAACGCCGGAAGTGTCTGCCACGATTTCGAGCTGGATCGTCTGCAGCGAACGCTCGAAGCGTGCCTGGTCCGGCGCGGAGCGCCGTTCGGTGACGGACACCGTCACCTGCCCATGGACACCTGCGCGAACTTTGACACTGCCCCAGACGTTGCTGACTTCAAGACGCGGCGCAGTGGCAGATACCGGATAGGTCTCGGTCCACGAACGGTTCTCGGTAACGGGGTTTGCGGCGGCGCTGAGGCTTGCGCCAAGTGCGAGGCCTGCCAGATGGATTCTCATGCTGTATCCCCCTTGACGGATGCGTAAACGTGACGCTGCAGGTCCGGGTGCAGCCGGTCCTGTTCGGCCAGATTCACCAGCTGATCGATCTGCGCGGCGTTGCCGTAGCGCAGTACGAGATCGACCAGAGCGAATTGCACGATCGGCGACTCCGCTTGCTCGAGCAGGCTCATGATCTGCTCGCCGATGGCCGGCGCTTTCGTGCTGGATGCCAATGCATCGATGGCCGCAGAACGGACGGACGGCACGCGGTCTTGCGTTGCACGCACCAGCAATGCACTTGCGATCTCGGCGTCGCCCGCCGCAACGGAGGCCGCGTCCATGACGCCGCGCAATCGCGTGCTCGGCGTGGTGTCGTCCAGGCGATCGAGAATCAGCCTGCGATTCAGTGCGGTGATGCTTTCCTCCAGCGCGGCAAGTCGCGCGCCGTCGTCGCCACTGCCTACGAAGGACACCTGGCCGATGACGAGACCGACCAGCAGGCAGGCGGCAGACGTCAGCCAACCGGTATTGCTGCGCAGGCCAAGGAAATCGCGAAGATTATCCAGCCAGCTGCGGCGACTCGCATGTTCGAGCTTTGCATGGAAGGATCGGCGCAATCCTGGCGATGGTTCCTCCTGTTCGACTCCGCCGAGTGCATCCCACAAAGCCTTGCCGGAATCGTCCAGTTCCAGTGCCAGTTTCGAAACTTTTTTCTCAGCCATCGACAGGTACTCCGTGCATGCTGATATACGTCGATTTCAACAGGTCCATAGCCCGATGCATCCGAACACGCGCCGTTCCCGCGTTGCAGTTCAGCGCCTGGCCGAGTTCTTCGTAGCTGTCGAACTCGAATCGTCCAAGCCAGATGACTTCCTGTACCGCCGCCGGCAGCTTTGCCATTGCCTGCAGCACCAGCTTCACCTTCTGTTTCCCAGCCGCTTCCTGCTCCGCTGAACGGTGATCGGTGAGCGCGGACGCCGTTTCACAGTCATCGAGCGGATCGGTTCCCTGCCGGTTTGCCTTTCGCAGCTCATCAAGTGCTACGTTTCGTGCGATGTTGAACAACCAGCCTTTGAAACTGCCCTCGCCGCGAAAGTGCTGCGCCTTGCGCAGCACTTTGAGGAACACGTCCTGAACCAGGTCTTCGCAGAGCGCTTGTTCCTTAAGCATCTGCAATAAATAGTGGTAAACCGCGTGGTGATGGCGGTCGAACAGCGCGGCCAGGCAGGACGGATCACCGTCCGCGACCCACTGGATTAGCTGTTCGTCAGTGACCGCCTTCACCACTTTGTCCCCGCCATATCCCTAACGACGCCCGCGACCGGGAAACGTTACAGGAAATCCGGCACAGCCTGCGAAAGCGGCGGCGCCGCGCATACGATAGAATCCACCGGGCCTTGGAATAAGAACAGGCAAAAAGGGGGATTCCATTGAGCACTGCACGCGGTGAATTCAGTTCGAGGCTCGGGTTCATTCTCGCGGCGGCGGGATCGGCCGTCGGCCTCGGCAATATATGGGGATTCCCCACGCAGGCCGCCGGTAACGGCGGCGCCGCGTTCCTGCTGGTCTACCTGGTGCTGGCGTTCTGTCTCGCGTTTCCCGCACTGATGGCGGAGTTGATCATCGGGCGCCATGCCAAGGCGAATGCCGTTACCGCGTTGCATGGAATTGCAAACGCCGGGACGACCAGGCAACTTGGCCGCGCAACCGGTTACCTCGGCATCGTCACGGCGAGCCTGATCCTGAGTTTCTACGCGATCGTCGCCGGCTGGATGCTGGCTTATGCACTCGCCGCCTTGACGGACATGGCGGGCATGTACGGCGTCTCCGAGTGGCTGGCCGGCTTCTCGGTCAGCCGCAATCTCGTGTTCACCGGTATCTTCATGTTCCTGACCATCGCGATCATCTGCGGTGGCGTAAGGGATGGCATCGAGAAGTGGTGCACG
>JAKEGN010000054.1 GCA_022615525.1 Woeseiaceae bacterium | reverse complement strand
CAGCGTTTTGCGGATTGGAATCGCGACCTGCGCGGCAACAACGATCTGCTGACGATTACCCGGCCCCAGGTCATACGCGATATCCATCGCCAGTTTCTCGATGCCGGTTCCGACATCATCGAGACCAACACCTTCAATTCGAATGCGCCGTCGATGGGTGACTACGGGATGGAGTCACTGGTCGGCGAGTTGAACCTCAGCGCGGCGCGGCTTGCAAGGGAAGTGGCCGATGAGTATTCCGCGAAGTCGGGTTTACCACGCTTCGTTGCCGGTGTGCTCGGCCCGAGCAATCGCACCGCATCGATTTCGCCGGACGTCAACGACCCCGGTTACCGCAACATCACGTTCGACCTGCTCGCGGCCACCTACCGCGAAGCGGCGATCGGCCTGATCCATGGCGGTGCCGATTTCCTGATGGTCGAAACGATTTTCGATACCCTGAACGCGAAAGCCGCGGTGTTCGCGATCCGCCGGGTTTTTGCCGAACTCGGCATCGAATTGCCTGTGATGATTTCGGGCACGATTACCGACGCGTCGGGCAGGACCCTGTCGGGTCAGACCACCGAAGCGTTCTGGAATTCATTGCGGCACGCGAAACCGTTCATGATCGGTCTCAACTGTGCCCTCGGCGCCGCGGACCTTCGGCCCTACGTCAGCGAACTCGCGCGTATCGCAGATACCGGAGTCAGTGCGCACCCGAATGCCGGTCTGCCGAACGAGTTCGGGGAATACGATGAGACGCCGGAACACATGGCCGGGATCATCGGCGAGTTTGCCGCGAGCGGCCTGGTCAACCTGGTCGGTGGTTGCTGCGGCACGACGCCAAAACACATACGTGCATTGTCCGAAGCGATCAGGGGCAATGCACCGAGATCGATTCCCCGGTTGCCGCCGCGTTGCCGCCTCTCCGGACTGGAGCCGCTCAACATCGGCCCGGACGATCTGTTCGTCAACGTCGGTGAGCGGAGCAACGTCACCGGTTCGGCCGTGTTTCGCAAACTGATCGAGGCCGGCAAGTACGCCGAAGCGGTGCAGGTTGCACGGCAACAGGTGGAGAACGGTGCGCAGATCATCGACGTCAACATGGACGAAGGCATGCTCGATTCGGAAAAAGCCATGGTGACCTACCTGAACCTGATCGCATCCGAACCGGACGTCGCGCGGGTCCCGATCATGATCGATTCGTCCAAGTGGTCGGTCATCGAAGCCGGACTCAAGTGCGTGCAGGGCCGGGCGATTGTCAACTCCATCAGCATGAAGGAAGGCGAAGAAACATTCGTCGAACAGGCGAAGCTGGTGCGCGACTATGGTGCTGCCGTCATCGTCATGGCCTTCGATGAGAAAGGCCAGGCGGACACCGTCGCGCGCAAGGTGGAGATCTGCCTGCGGTCCTTCCGTCTCCTGACCGAAGTCGTCGGCTTCGATGCGGCCGACATCATTTTCGACCCGAACATATTCGCGATCGCGACAGGCATCGAGGAGCACAACAGCTACGGCCTAGATTTCATCGAGGCTGCAAGGCAGATCAAAGCCCTGCTGCCGGACTGCCTGGTCAGTGGCGGCGTGAGCAACGTATCGTTTTCGTTTCGCGGCAACCAGGCGGTGCGCGAGGCAATTCACTCGGTATTCCTCTTTCACGCGATCAAGGCCGGCATGGACATGGGCATCGTCAATGCCGGGCAACTCGCCATCTATGAAGATCTGCCGCGCGACCTGCGCGATGCGGTGGAAGACGTCGTGCTGAACCGGCGCGAAGACGGCACCGAACGACTACTGCAGGTCGCGGAAAGGTTCAAGGGACAGGGCGGTGAGCGCCGCGCGTCCGGGGCAGACCTCGGCTGGCGGGAGCTGCCGGTGGACAAACGCCTTGAGCATGCGCTCGTCAACGGCATCGACGAGTTCGTGGTCGCGGACACCGAGGAGGCCCGGCTCCAGGCAGCCCGGCCGCTCGATGTCATCGAGGGCCCGCTGATGGCGGGCATGAACGTCGTCGGAGACCTCTTTGGCTCCGGAAAAATGTTCCTGCCGCAGGTAGTCAAATCGGCACGCGTAATGAAAAAGGCGGTTGCACACCTGGTGCCGTTCATCGAGCAGGAAAAGGGTGGGGCAATCCAGACCAATGGCAAGATAGTCATGGCCACGGTCAAGGGAGACGTGCATGACATCGGCAAGAATATTGTGGGAGTGGTCCTGCAATGCAATAACTTCGAGGTGATCGACCTCGGTGTCATGGTGTCGTGCGAGAAGATTCTGCACACGGCGCGTGTCGAGAACGCGCAGATGATAGGCCTCTCCGGCCTGATCACGCCTTCGCTGGACGAAATGGTCCATGTCGCCAAGGAAATGCAACGCCTGAAATTCGAAGTGCCATTGCTGATCGGCGGGGCCACGACGTCGCCAGCGCACACGGCGGTCAAGATCGAGCCGGGCTACGAGGGTCCGGTTATCTACGTGAAGGATGCTTCGCGTTCGGTCGGAATCGCGCAGGCGCTGGTTGAGCCCGCCTCGCACGCCGAACTCGTGCGCAAGACGCGCGAGGAAAACCGGCGGCGGCGCGAACGCCATGCCGGCAAGGACCGGCTCCTGCCACAACTGTCATTGCGGGAGGCACGCAACAACCGGCACCGCTGCGACTGGAGCGCCTACGATCCTCCGCGACCGCAGTTCACCGACGTGCGCGTGTTGCAGGACGTGGATCCCGGAGTGTTACGCGACTACATCGACTGGATGCCGTTCTTCAATGCCTGGGAGTTCCACGGCAAGTACCCCGATATTCTGAGTGACGCCACCGTCGGTGCGGCCGCCCGCAGCCTGTTTGCTGATGCGTCCGCGATGCTCGATCGGGTCGTACGCGAGAAATGGTTGCAGGCGAGGGCAGTGTTCGGATTTTTCCCCGCGAATTCCGTCGGTGACGACGATATTGCCGTTTACCGCGACGAGGAACGGAGGCAGGAAGTGCTGCGCCTGTGCCACCTGCGACAGCAGAAAGCCAAACCCGAGGGCCATGCGCACGTCTGCCTGTCCGACTTTGTTGCACCGGTGGAAAGCGGCCGGAAGGATTACATCGGCGCATTCGCCGTGTCGGCGGGCTTCGGCCTGGACCCGCATGTACAACGCTTCGAGCAGGCGCACGATGATTACAGCAGCATACTGCTGAAAGCGCTGGCGGACCGGCTTGCCGAAGCGCTGGCAGAGTATCTGCACGAGCGCGTACGCCAGGAGTACTGGGGATACGCCAGCAGCGAAACACTCAGCAACGAACAACGCATTGCCGAACAGTATTGCGGCATACGTCCCGCGCCTGGCTACCCGGCCTGTCCGGATCACACCGAGAAGCGAAAACTGTGGCAATTGCTGGATGCCGAGGCCGCCATCGGCCTGCGCCTGACCGAAACTTTTGCCATGTACCCCACGGCGGCGGTCAGTGGCTTCTATCTATCCCACCCCGAGGCGAAATACTTCGCCGTGGGCCAGATCGCGCGCGATCAGGTAGAGTCATACGCCGCGCGAAAGCAGCTGTCGATTGCCGAAACAGAGCGTTGGCTCTCGCCGAACCTCGGTTACGACCCGGATGCGGCCGATGCGGCCTGAAGCAAATCGGCACCGGGTTTTTCGCCAGGAGTGAAGCATGAAACTGCCGGCCCGTCTGGAAATTGCACGTCGATACTGCGGCCCGCCGAAATCCGCGAACGGCGGTTATGCCTGCGGCCGGCTGGCGGCATTCATCGAGGGTGACGCAGAAGTCACCTTGCGCAGCCCGCCGCCGCTCGACAAGCCGATGCAGGCGGTCACCGACGATGGCGGTGTCGCGCTGTATGACGGCGACAAACTGATCGGCTCCGCCAAGCCTTGCGAGATCACCGTCGATATTCCGCCGGCACCGGCCTTCGACGAGGCGCATGCTGCGGAACAACGCACGATTCCGGCGGCCAGGCACAATCTGCCGACCTGCTTTGTCTGCGGGCCGCAACGCGAGCCGGGTGATGGCCTGCGTATACACGTCGGCCCGCTCCATCCGGATACATCCGGCTGGTCGGGGCCCCTCGCTGCGACGTGGATTCCCCGGCCCGACCTCGCCGACACTTCAGGACTGGTACGCCCCGAATTCGTGTGGGCGGCGCTCGATTGTCCGACCGGCTACGCGGCGGGGTTTTCGGACGGCAACGTTTTTCTCCTGCTCGGCCGACAGTCGGTGGCCATTTACCGGCGACCGCGAGCCGGCGAAAAGTGCATCGTGCTGGCACAGGAAGTCCGCCGCGATGGCCGAAAACACCACGCCGACGGCGTGCTCTACGGCGAAGACGGTCAGGCCATCGCGGTGTGCAAGGCAGTGTGGATCGCCGTCGACCCGGCGGTCATGCGCGGCGAGGCCTGACCCGGCAACTGGCCTGGGAAAAAGGTGTCAGGT
>JAKEGN010000053.1 GCA_022615525.1 Woeseiaceae bacterium | reverse complement strand
TTTCTTGCGGCCTCCAGCACCGCGGTGTCGTCGAACCAGAGCTGGTTCAGGTTCAGTGACACGCGCCATTTCGGCGTGATGTCGAAATCCGCACCGGCACCGAGCAGCACGATGCCGGGATTGGTGAAGTTCGATTGCCCGTGCTGCTTCGATGAGCGCAGGGAATTCAGAAGGCCATTCTGGGAAGACAGCGTGACCCGTCCGCCGCCTATAAGCGGCACGGCCTGGCGGATCCAGAAACTCGAATCTGCGCCGGCGATGAGCGGATTCTCGAAGATCGCATCGTAGCCCCCCGACACGTCGTCGTACGGGTCCTCGTCGCCACTGCCGTACACGACGGTTCCGCGAACACGGATCCAGTCGAAATCACGCGACACCTCGCCTGCGGCAAACGCCGCGCGTATATCGCTCTCGATGTCGCTGAACGTTGCCGGCGTTTCGCTGCCGAACGCGAAGTAGGCGGACAGGGTGAGGTTCCACTTGCCGATGTGGCCGTCGCCATTCAATCCGGCGTAGGTGACATCGTATTCCCGGTTCTTCTGTATCCCGAGCGCGGCGGGACGCCCGAGGAAACCGTTGGTGTCGACGAAATTCTCGCCCGTCTCCCGATTGATGTTGTGTACGAGCACGGCCTGCGATGTGAAACCGATGAATGGAAAGTCCTGGCGATACAGGTTGAACAGGTACACATCGTCATCGCGCAATGCATCGGAGAAACCGGTTTCGGTGATGTCGTTCAGCCCGCTGTTGGTGTCCTTTTCCAGGCGGCGGAACCAGCCCGCGTTGTACTGCCACAGGTTGTTGTTGCGATTGCCGAACAGCCGCACGCCAACAGGGCTGTCCTGGAACAGGAAGCCGCGAAAATCGGCCGTGACCGGCTGTATGCCGATGCGCAGGCTGTCGAAATCGTAGCGCTCGGACACGTTGCGCAAGTGCTTGTCGACAAACAGGCCCTGGATGCCGACGAATCCTTCTGTGCGGGTCAGGTCCGCCGTGGTGTCCGCCTTGAGCACCCCAGCTTCATCGGTCGTTACGCTGGTCAGGTTGAACACCGGGATGAAGCGGAACTCGAGATCCGGGGGCCGGAATACCGTGTCGCCCTTGTACAGCACGGTTTCGAGTATGAGATTTTGCGTGAAGGCCGCCTGGTCCGGCGCACCGATGACATCGAGAGAGCCGGATGAGCGAGACGTCGCCACAGCAACCGGGGTCGGCAGGCTGCGTGCCTCGTAGGTCGAGTCCGATACCAGGTTGAGTGCTACGAACCAGTCCTTGCCGATGGCGGGACGATCGCCCTTCAGCACGTTGTTGCCGTGGTACGGATCCCAGAGCCTTTCCGCATATCCCAGCGACGAGACAATTCGCCAGCGATCGGGAACGGCCACGAACTCCGGCAGCTTGTTCCACGTTGCCGGCAGCAGGCCTTCGGCCGCGCAGGGATCAAACTCGTCGCGCGGCCTGCCGGGCCGCTGACGCAGCGGTCCGTCCTCGTAGGCGATGCCGCAGTTTGGATCGGCACCGACGGGGGCGGTTTGCGCATGTGCATTACCCACAACGAGCGGCGCCAGCATCAGGGCAAGCATTGCGCGCCAAATGTGAAAAAGATGCGCTGTAGGAGCGAGCAGTGCTCGCGACGCGGTGATAATGACCGCGCCAGGTCGAAGGTTCGCGTCGCCTGCACTGCAGGCTCCTACAGGGGCGCGACGAGGCGGTGACGCAGGATTCGGGCAGGCGCAGAACGGCGACGCGGCGGCAGGCCTTTCCACTGTAGGAGCGAGCATTGCTCGCGACGCGGTGATAGAAACCGCGCCGGGTCGAAGGATCGCGTCGCCCGCAATGCGGGCTCCTACAGGAGAACCCAACGACCTCACGACGACGTCGAGGCTATTTACCGGCGCAGACATTCTGTTCGTCGCTGTCGAGGAACGGAGTTACCGGGCAGTTCACGTAGCGCAGATGCGTGCCCTGCGGCGCGAGCGTGTCCGCGCGCATTGCGACCGGTGCATTGTTTATCGTGCCGAGCTGCTGTGCGGCATCGTGCACGCCCAGGAATGCGATCATGTCATCCTGGTCGACGCCATCGCCCGATACACCGATGCCGCCGACCAGCGTCGCATCCCTGTAAATCGGCACGCTGCCGGGAAATATCTGTGTGCCGTTTGCCAATGCGGCTATCACGCCGGACTGTGCGAAGCCGTTGTCGAAACCATCGATCCCCGTGCAGTTCTGCGGCACTTCGGCGGCGAGTCCCTGCACGAAACCGACGTGCTGCACGACTGCGTTGTATACCAGATCGAGTTGCAGCCCGGTGGAGAACGGACTCCACTCTCCTGCCGGCTTGCTGAAGGGCCCGTGCGGATTCGTGCTCACCCCGTCCGGGTAGTGCGGCCGCGACAGGTTGCCACCGGCACGATCCGAGAATGCGATTGCGCCGTCGGCGAGTGCCGATGGCAATCCCAGGAACGTGCGAACATCGGTGACGTATTGCCCCAGCGGCTCCTTGCGCAGGACGACGAGTCCTCCGTCGAGGTACGTGGCATCGGGAACTCCACTCAGTGCCGCTGCCGCCGCGGCCGAGGAAAAGAACGTGGCCGTGCGGGCTTTCTGCAACGACACGTCTATGCCAAACACCGGTGCGTCGCGGGAGCGGACCAGGCCGAGCAGAACGCCGTTCGTGTCGACGACGGAGATCGACACGCGCGCAGGCGTGCCCGCCGGCTGCCGTATCTGCGCCCGCGAGCGATTGGCAACCTGCAGGGCGCTGCCAAGAACCTGCTGAACTTCCGCCGCCGTCAGCGCCTGCGCCCCGTCCGTGCCGGCCAACGGGCGGAAGCGCTCGGCGTCCAGTCCATCGACCAGTACGAAGGCATCGAGCCCCGGGAAATCGAGCGCATCGGCCCGGATGCCCGATGCCGCCTGCGAGAAAGCGGTGCCCGCGCTGATGCTTGCAGCAGCGTAGCCCGGCACGGCGACGAGAACGCCCGCTATGTTGTCGATGCTCGCAAATGAGGGCGCCGCCGCCGGGTTCGATTGCAATTGCGCCTCGCCACCGTCGGCAAACCGCAGCGAGCGTCCGTCCACGGCGATCACGTTCGCCCGCCGCTCTGCTGGCGCGGCGAGCGAAGACATTGCCGCCACCGCGATCAGTTCATCATCGTCGCCATCAATGTCCGAGATGTCCCTGTCGAAACTGTACAGTGAGTCGCTGATGACACCGACGCCTCCGACGGGCGTACCCGACTTGTACAGGGGAAAGCCGCCGGGGTCGGCGGACAGTCCGAGCGGTGATCGATGCGGCCCGGTCGCGATCGCGCCAATGTAGCGGTTCAACAGATCCGAACAGGGCAACTGGCTGAACTGCACACCGAACAACGGGCCGCCCGGCTGCAACGGATCCTGCGGATTGAAATGGTCCTGCACGATCTGGCTTGCCGTGCGGCTGCTGAAGGCATTGCCTTCCGTCGAGAGATATGCCCCGGTCATTGCTTTTGCGATCGCGGCCAGCGTGTCGGGCACGATGTTGACGCCCTCCAGTCCGCCGTCGACGGCCGCTCCCGGTGAGCGCACTTCTACGTTCGTCGCCGCGCCGTTCATGCGGAACACGGCAAGTACATTGCCAACCCGGTCGACGACGGCAATGGTCGCAGCGGCATTGCGTGCCTGTGCTTCGGCGACGGCGCGGGCGATCACTCCTTCGACCTCGCTCACCGACAGGCTGGTTGGCGTGTCGGCACAGGAACCGTTGCAGCCCTGCGCCGGCGTTGCCGGATCGACGCCGACGGCAGCGGGTCGCGAACCTCCGCCGCAGGCGGCAAGCACGGACACAACGGCCAGCACGGCTGCGGTCCGCCGCATCACGGATAAGTGCCCTTCGCTTCGAAATGAAAACTGTGGCACATGATGCAGGTGCTTGGCGTCTGCGATGCATTGTTGTGCCGCGCCACGGCGCTGCCGTGGCAGTCCCTGCAGGACTCGATGGCCGGGATGAGGACGTCCGCGGAGCTCTCCGACACGCTCGCGTCATGGCAACCGTCGCATGCGCTCGCGGCGGTGTCGTGCGCGGCATGCGTAAAGTTCGAATGCGGAAAGAATCGTTCCGTCAGTTTCACCGGCAGGACTGTCCATGGCATCTCCGGGTCGTCGCTGCGAGTCACTTCGTGGCAATTGACGCAGACGCGCCGTTCGAACAGGTCCTCCGCGACTTGCATGGCCTGCACTCTCGCTTCCGCCGCCGCCCGGTCGCGGTCGGCGCGTGTCAACGCGCGGCCCGGCCGCCGTACCCTTTGCTCCCCGGCATCGGGATCGTCACCCAGCAACCTTGCGCTGTAATACTCGATAAGCACCTGCATCACGGCATCGGGGTCGCCGTGCGGCACCGTGCGGCGCGGGTCGTCGGGATCGAAATTCAGGCTGTGGCAGCCGGCACAGTTCTGGTCCATGCGGATCGGCCGCATCCGTGCGCCGCCCGGCTCGGGCTGGTGGCACTCTGCACAGTCGATGACCCGCCTGCCCTCCGGCGCAAGTATGCCGGCTTCGTCCAGGTGCGCCGCGTGGTTGAACTTCAGGTTGGAGCGGTCCGCGGCTTGTGCATCGGCGAGCAGTCGGTGCTGCAGGACCCACTCCGTTTCGCCGGACGCATTGACCTGCGGTTGCAGCAGGCTCACTTTGAAACCCGGGTGATCGAGCAGGAAATCACCTGCGTTCTCCAGCGCTACGTCGTCTGGCAGATTGCGATGGCAATCGGCACAGAGTCCCTGGTGCCGCTTCACGAGCTCCGGCGGTTCGTTGTGTTCGAGATGGCAGGAGGCGCAGCGGCGCTCACCGAGCACTGCGTGTGTGTCACCTGCCACGTGGCGATTGACTTCATGGCAGTCCACACATGCTTCATCCGGTACCCGCTCGAAGGCGGCAACGTGGCAGTTCTGGCAATCCGCGCCGGCGGCGGTGTGCGCCGTGTGCACGGGCCCGGCCAGCCACCAGGTATCGTCCGGCAGCAGCTTGCTGCCCCGGGCGACCGCAGCAAACTGTGGATTGACAACGTCGAGGCCGGGGACGACCAGCGCAAGCAGCAACACCGCGGCAGCGAGGAACCAGGACAGGCTGCGCATGCTGAAGCGTTTCGCTTCGGCCGCGTAGTGGCCGGGAGCACTTGCGTCCCTTTCGGCATCCGCGCTGAGTTCGAATGTGAATGCAAAATCCGATCCCGGCGGAGCTTCGATGACCCGCAGGATGTTGGACCCGACTTCGACCACGTCGCCGACGACCAGGCGCGCATCGCGTTGCGAGCGGCCGTTGACTTCGACGCCGGCCAGCGCAGCGGTCGTGATGTGCACCTTGCCATTCTGGTCCTCGAGCTGCGCGTGCTCGAGTCTCGCGCGCCGGTCCCGCAGGTGCAACATGCGGTCGGTGGCACGGCCCATGGTGATGATCGGCGCGTCGACGAGCCTGTCGTGCTGCTCCGTGCCGCCTGCTGCATTCCTGCTTATGAACCGGATCAGGAATTTCATCGCATCACCAGTAGACGAACACGCTGAGGATATGAACCAGCAGCGCGGCCAGCAGCGCCGCGGTCAGCGGTATGTGCGCATACAGCCAGACTTCGAGTAGCGCCTGCAGCCGCAAGTCCTCGGCAAGCGGTTTCAGCAGCCGTCGCTTGTTGCGCAACAGCGCGGAGAGTTCGCCGATGACTGCCGCCGTTTCCGGTTCCCGGCATTTCGCTTGCTGGTCTGCAAGCCAGTCGAGCGCGGCTTCCTGTCCCGGGTTGGCAACGACCGCATAGTCGTTACCGCGTTTCAGCAGCACCTGCGACAGATCGCGTCCGCGCAGGCGCTGCCACATCGATTCGCCGAGTTGCAGCCGGCTGATACCGCTCGAGACCAGCTCCTGGAACTCCGGCGGCAGCTTGCTCGCGATGCGCTTGCTGCGCTCATCGACATCCTCAAGCTCATCGATCAGCGCCGAGCGATTGGCGCCACCGCGATTCTCGCTCAGTCGCTGCGGATATTTCAGGTACACGTAGACGCCGAAGAGACCGCTGACGATGACCAGTGACATCAACACGAACGCGAGCGTGTGTACGTTGTAGCCGAACTGGAAACCGGAATGCAGCAACACGATGATGGGCAATGCCGCACCGAGATAGACGTGTGCCGAGAGCCAGCCCTGCACCGTGCCCGCGGTCGACGCATAGCGCCGCTTGCGCACGCCGTACCAGGCGAGCCAGAGGATAAGCAGCGCGCCCATGGTGCCGAGCGTGTAACCCAGCACCGTGCCACCGTTGGCCGGTTCCTGCGGATCGTCGATCCAGAAGCCGGCGATGGAGAGACCCGTAACCACCAATGCAAGCCAGAGGTAACGGCGCTTCCTGAATGCCAGTATCGACTGGTGCATCTCAGCCTGCCCTCTTGCTGAGCTTCACGAACTCCGACGGGCTGATGCGCAACGCAGCTCCGGTCGGACAGGCGCGAACGCAGGCCGGCCCGCCGGAGAGGTCCTTGCACATGTCGCATTTCACGGCTTTCTTGCCTTCGCGATCATCCGCCAGCGGCTGGCGCTCGCCCGGGCCCGGGCCCCGCCCCGTCAACATCCAGAGCAGCAGGTTCGGCGCCTCTTCCTTGCGGCTGGCCATCTGGATCACGCCATAGGGAC
This sequence comes from Woeseiaceae bacterium, assembly GCA_022615525.1. GTDB lineage: Bacteria > Pseudomonadota > Gammaproteobacteria > Steroidobacterales > Woeseiaceae > JAKEGN01. Next base: position 1,803 of record JAKEGN010000053.1, on the reverse strand, counting down.
AGTTGCGCTCGCAGTTGCCGCAACCGATGCAACTGTCCTGCACGTAGACCTCGCCGTTCGGTGCGCGGCGGATAGCATCCGGCGGGCAATCCTTCATGCAATGCGGGTCTTCGCAATGCCGGCAGGAAGTCGGCACGTGCACCTGGGCGTAAGAGGGGCCGGCAGCGCGATCGAGGCGCGAGGTTCCGCCGTGCGTTTCCGCACAGGCCTTCTCGCAGTTGTCGCAGCCGATGCACAGCGTCTCGTCGATCAGCAGCACGTCGGTCGCTTCGCCGAGGCCCTGTTGCATGAGGAATGAAATCAGGTCGCCGGCTTCCGGCTGCGCTTCCATGCGCAGGTTTTCGCTCAGGCGTTCGCGCACCGTTTCCTGCACGCGTTCGCGCAGGCCCTGGTTACGCTCCAGCATTTTCATGAACACGTCGGCTTTGAGGAAAATGGAATCCGTCGCCACCGTTGCGCGCACGGTCGCGGATCGCCTGGCCTGCCCTACCAGTCCCATCTCGCCGACATAGTTCCCTGCGGCGACATAGGACGTGACGATGTCGCGCCCGCCGATGCGGCGCGACACCGACACCGACCCGCTGCGTATGAGGTGCAGGCCGTCGGCGTCATCGCCCTCGTTGAACAGTACGTCACCCGGCTTGAACGAAAGCTGCTCCGCCGTAGCTGCTATCGCACGCAGCTCTTCCTGCGGCGCATCCGGCGTCAACCCCGCACGCAGGGTACGAACGATAAAGTGTTCGTCGATGCTGCGGCGCACCGCTTCATAGGAGTTCATGAGCCGGATGATTTCTCGCCTCGGGGACTCCAGGATGACGCACGGTGCCGCCGCCCGGACTGTTGCCGCACGCCGCCGGCCGGAGAGCAGGCTCATCTCGCCGAAGAACTGCCCCTGCGACAAGCGAATGAGCTTGCCATCGTCGGTTTCGATATCGACTTCGCCCTCGACGATGGTCATGAAGGAATTGGTGTAGTCGTTCTTGCGAAAGATGACCTCGCCCTTCACCGGCATCAGCAGCTCGCTGGCGAGCACGAGCTCTCGCAGGACCAGCCCGTTGACATCCGCAAACAGCGGCGCACGTTGCCGGATGAGTGCAAGAGTTTCGTCGACACCCATCCGGAACGGCAGGCCGCGGAACTTCTGTTCGAGGATTCCGTGGTCGGCCGGCAGGATCTCGCGGCCGGCGATGAACTCCGCCACCTCGTAGCCCTGGTTCATGGCCTGCTTTATCAACGGGTACCCGCCCAGCGCGCCGATGACATAAAGCCCGGGCACGTTCGACTCGTACTGGCCGGTCAATTCGGGAAGCGTGGTCGGATCGTCGCTTGGGAAGCGTATGCCACAGGCTTCGACGAAGCTCCGCGGCGGGATTGCACCCAATCGGGCAATTACGCGGTTACACGCGACTCGCGTCTGCCCGGTTTCGGTGTTGAGTATCACGGAACCCGCCACGTCGACCGCAGCCACGCTGCTGTTGTAGAAACACTTGATGGTTCCGGCTTCGATCGCGCGCGAGATCTGCGCCAGGTTGCCTTCCTTCGCGCGTGCAAACTCGTCGCGGCGATTGACGACGATGACCGTGTTGCTGCGTGACAATGCAATGGCGTTTTCGATTGCGGCATCGCCGGCGCCAACCACGACGATGGTCTCGCCACGGTATTCTTCCGGATCGTCCAGCGTGTACTGCACGAATGCAGCGTCTTCGCCCGGTGCGCCCAGCTTGCGCGGGTTCCCTTGCAGGCCGATGGCGAGGACCACGGACGCCGCACTGACAGTCTCGCCGCCCGACAGGGTGAGCGTGA
>JAKEGN010000328.1 GCA_022615525.1 Woeseiaceae bacterium | reverse complement strand
GCAGTCACCGCCGATCCGCGTACGCTGATCGCCGTCAATCCGCGATCCGCTGGTGCGCATCCCGCGCCAGCGGATCGTCGTCACCCCGCAGCGCAATGTACGCCTGGTAACTCTGCCTGGCAGCGTCAGCCATGCCGAGGTCCTGCTGTGCCCGGCCCAACCAGTACGGCATGGTCGCGAAGTACCGCCAGGTGGGCAGATCATCCAGAAAAAGCGCCGATGCTTCGCCGCGGCGATTCTGTGAGATCGTGAATTCATCCAGCGCTTCGGCCACCGATCCCGCAGCCAGGTAAGCCTGGCCGAAATGGAAACGGATCAGCCAGAAATCGGACAAGTCAATCGCAGTCCTGAATCGGTCCAGCGCAGCCGCGTGCCGGCCAGCCTCCGAATCGATGATGCCGAGTATCATGGCGCCATAGGCGCGGCTTTGCGGTTGCAGCTGCTGATGTAGCGCATTACCAATTTCTGCCGCCCGGCTGGTATCGCCGAATTGCAGGTACAGCAACGCCGCTGTCACCTGCTCCACCATCCCTACGTTTGCGTTTTGCGCAGCGTCAATCGACTGAATTGAATTGCCCTTGTCGCCCAGGGCAGCATAGGCTTCGGCCATAGCAATGTACTTCGCTGCTGTCGATCGTTGATCGCCGGCGGCCTGGTCAGCAGCAATTCCCTGGCGAAGCAATTCAATGGCCTCGGAATTTCGACCCCGATAGAGTGCCATGTCCGCAAGACCGAGATTTCCGAGCGATGCGCCGCGATCGCCGGTAGCAATCATGCTGCCATAGGCCGACTCGGCACCAGGCAAATCGCCGCGCGACAGAGCTGCGATGGCAACCGGGAGCCATGCATAAAAGCGGCTGGGATCCTTCTCGATGACTTCCCTGCCGCGCGCCTCGGCCAGGTCAAACTTGCCCGCGTACATCGCGTACAACGAGAAATTCTGCATATAGAAAATGCGGTTCGGATAGATTTCGAGAACGCGCAGTCCTTCCTGCATCGCTCGCTCAAAATTCAGCGTCGAGAAATAGGCGACCGCAAGATTATTGTGACCAGCACCATCGGCCGGATAGTTCGTTACCAGGGATTCGTAGCTTTCGATGGCTTTCTCGTAGTTCTTGCTAACGGCCATGTAATACAGGCCAAGTGTGCGCAGCCGCTCGCGATCCGTCATCATCCCCTGCTGCGCGATGGCGCGCTCCCACAAGGCATTCGCTTCGTCGGTTCGACCCAGGTCGAAAAGAGTCAGCGCCCAGCCGGAAAGCGCCCTGCCGAATTTCGGGTCTTTCTCCACTGCACTGGCGTAATACCCGATAGCTTCCTCCGGCTTGCCCGCGCGAGCGAGTTCCTGGGCCAGCGTGTAGTCGCGAGCAGCCTCGATCGAAGCCGCAGTAAAGGTTTCGACCGACCCTTCCGTGCCATAACCGACACTCGCGTCGCCGAGATCCTTTCGCAAGTCGCCCGAGATACCACCGACCACCTGCAGCACTTCCAGCTTCGAATTCGCGCTGTCGTTTTCATCGGCGGTCTCCTCGCCCGTCGCGCCGTCGAAAACGCGGACCTCGATCCTGTAGCCGCCACCGTCAGGCTTGATGGTACCGGCCAAGACGATGTCGATGCCCTCGCGAACCGCTATCAGGCGGGCGCTCTCTTCGCTGAGCCGTGTTGCGTCCGGCTGTATCTGCGACAGGACGCCCAGCGCCGTGGATCGCTGATAGGTATTGACGAAGGGTGCCGATTCGAGCCCTATCTGCAGCGCCTGTTCCAGTGAACCGTCAAAAACGGCGTCGCCGGTCTGGTTATCGAAATCGGCGATAAGGATGGAAACCAGCTCCGGCACCTCGTTCATTCCCGGCCCGCGAGTAACATTCAGGTATACAGAGACCAGCAACGCAACGCTCAGGATGCCGATGACGACAAAGTCCATTTTGCGGCTGCCGAGCGGTGCAATGATGGTGTCGGTCGCGTCCGCCTGCACCGCGATGCCGTGGGAGGTCACGTCGTAGAACCAGGCCAGAACAAGCATGATCGGGAAACCGACGATCGTGACGATAATCAGCGCGCGCAACATCCAATCCGGAGCATCGAAGGTCGGCAGGAAGACGTTGGCAACTTCGATCAGGATCCAGCAGACGCCGAGATAAATACCGGCTGTGCGAAAGACTTCGCGGCGTCGCAGTTCCCTGAAGAATTTATTCATGTCCTGATTTTTTCTGTTTTTCCGACCTGCCGAAGTCTAGCATGCAGCCAAATACCGGTCAGGCGTTCTGCCCGGTGCACGACCACTCGGAAGGATGTGACGCTAACCGACGCCGCCTGTTCGAGGCGACTACCTGAGGCCTGACAATGTCTCCAGCATCCTCGCAAATTGCGCCGGCCGGTAACGTTCGTCGTCCTGCAGGACGTCGGCCAGCGCGTCGATTTCTGCTTGCAGCTCGTCATTGCGAAGTTCGAATGCCAGCATCTGCACCGCCATGAAGGCCTGCTCGGCGCTTTCGTAGTCGAGGAAGTTTCCTTCAGCGCCGAAATCGAGGATCCCGGCAAGAATCTGCCGTTCGCGATCGCGGAATCTTGCCTCGGTCAGGGCGGCCTGCAATTTCCGGAGTTCGGCATCGAGGGCTGCCG
>JAKEGN010000327.1 GCA_022615525.1 Woeseiaceae bacterium | reverse complement strand
GGGAGCGCGTTCGCGTCGGAACTCATACTAGATGAAATCGAGCAGCTTCGCGCCGCCGACAAACCGGTCGTTGCTTCCATGAGCAGCGTGGCAGCGTCCGGTGGTTACTGGATATCGATGGCGGCCGACAAGATCTACGCCAGCGATGTGACCATTACCGGGTCGATCGGCATATTCGGCATGTTACCGACGTTTCAGCGATCGCTCGCGGCGCTTGGCATCCACACCGACGGCGTGGGTACGAGCATCTGGTCCGGCCAGTTCCGGCCGGACCGGGAAATGTCAGACGAAGCGAAGGTGCTTTTCCAGCTGGTCATCAATCGCGGATACGATGATTTCATCAGCAAGGTCGCGCAATTCCGCGAAATGGAAAAAGGGTCCGTCGACAGAATTGCGCAAGGCCAGGTGTGGACCGGCGCCGACGCGCTAAATCACGGGTTGATCGATGCGATCGGCGGCCTCGATGAAGCTGTTGCGGCAGCAGCCGAACTGGCCGAGCTGGAAGCAGGCGAATACGGCAGGAAGTACATCCAGAAGGAGCTGACGCCTGCCGAGCAGTTTGCCGTGGAGTTTCTCAGCGCCGTCGCCGGCATCGGCATCGATGCGGGCCGTTTCATAGACCGCCAGTCTGTGTTGCAGCGGTTGTCGACCGTGGTCGAGTCAGCGCTGGATCCTGTGTTGCGCTTCAACGATCCGAAAGGCATCTATTCGCACTGTTTTTGCGACCTGCGCTGATCGCGACAGGCTAGTTCCACTGCAGGATGATCTTGCCGGACTGGCCGGACTCCATCAGGTCGAACGCGTCCTGGAAATCCTCGGCCGGAAATCGATGCGTGATCACCGGTTCGATATTCAGGCCGCTCTGCAGCATGCTCGACATCTTGTACCAGGTCTCGAACATCTCGCGTCCGTAGATTCCTTTTAAAATCAAACCCTTGAATATCACCTTGTTCCAGTCGATGGCCGTCTGGTCCGGCGGGATGCCGAGCAGCGCAACCTTGCCGCCGTGGTGCATGGTGCGCAACAGGTCGCGGAATGCGGAAGGGTTCCCGGACATCTCCATGCCGACGTCGAAGCCTTCCTCCATGCCGAGTTCGCGCATGGTGTCGTCGAGTGACCCGTTCTTCACATTCAATGCGACCGAAGCGCCCATCTTCCGCGCGAGATCCAGCCTGTATTCGTTCACATCGGTAATGACCACGTGCCGGGCACCGGCAAAACGCGCAATTGCGACGGCCATGATGCCGATCGGACCGGCCCCGGTAATGAGCACGTCTTCACCGACCAGGTCGAAAGACAAGGCGGTGTGCGTGGCGTTGCCAAGCGGATCGAGTATCGATGCCATGTCGCTGCTGATAACCGACGGAAGCTTGAATACATTGAACGCAGGTACCGACACGTAGTCCGCAAACGCGCCCTGGCGGTTCACGCCGACACCGGCGGTGTTGATGCACAGGTGCCGGCGGCCCGCGCGGCAGTTCCGGCATACGCCGCAGGTGATGTGGCCCTCGGCCGACACACGGTCGCCAACCTTGAATCCTCTGACCTCGCTGCCGAACTCGACAATTTCTCCCGAGAACTCATGGCCGACCGCCAGCGGCACGGGTATCGTTTTGCGCGCCCAGTCATCCCATTGATAAATGTGAATATCGGTTCCGCAAATTGCCGTGCGTTGTACCTTGATCAGTACATCATTGTGCCCCGGGGACGGCTTCCTGATGTTCTCCATCCAGATGCCGCGTTCGGCTTTTGCCTTGACCAATGCACGCATTGAGATTATCCCTGCCTGATGATGCCGAGTTCGCGGCCGACGGTAGCGAATGCGGCGATTGCCTTGTCCAGATGAGTTCTGTCGAGTCCCGCCGACATCTGCGTACGGATGCGCGCCTGGCCCTTCGGTACGACTGGAAAGGAAAAGCCGATCACGTAGATGCCGTGATCCAGGAGCCCGTCGGCCATGGCGGTTGCGAGCTTCGCGTCCCCCAGCATGACCGGAATGATCGGGTGTTCACCCGGTTTGAGTTCGAAACCCAGTTTCGCCATACCTTGCCGGAAATAGGCGGCATTGGCGTGCAGGGTCTTGCGCAAGCTGCTGTCCGTCCTAAGCAGATCGAGCACGGCAATCGACGCAGCCGCGATCACCGGTGCGACGGTGTTGGAGAACAGGTACGGTCGGGAGCGTTGTCTCAGCCAGGCGACGATCTCCTTGCGTGCAGAGATAAAACCTCCCGATGCACCCCCCAGGGCCTTCCCGAGCGTGCCACTGATGATATCGATCCGGCCCATGACGTCACGGTATTCGTGCGTGCCGCGGCCCGTCTTTCCGAGGAAACCGGTCGCGTGGCAATCGTCGATCATCGTGAGCGCACCGTACCGCTCCGCCAGGGTGCAGATATCACGTAGATTCGCGATCGTGCCGTCCATGGAAAAGACGCCGTCCGTGACGATCAGTTTGTGGCGGCAGTCCGCCGCATCTTTGAGTTGCGCCTCGAGATCGTTCATGTCGTCGTTGGCGTAGCGAAAGCGGCGCGCTTTGGACAGGCGGATGCCGTCGATGATGCTGGCATGATTGAATGCATCGCTGATGACCGCATCATTCTCGTCCAGCACGGTTTCGAACAAGCCGCCGTTTGCATCGAAGCACGACGGGTAGAGGATCGTATCTTCGGTCCCAAGGAATTCGCTGAGACGGGCCTCCAGCTCCTTGTGCACTGTCTGGGTCCCGCAAATGAAGCGCACGGAAGCCATGCCGTAGCCGTATTCGTCGAGTGCGCGATGGGCTGCGGCCACGATCCGGGGATGATTGGCAAGGCCAAGGTAATTGTTTGCACAAAGATTGATGACTTCGGCAGTCGTACCGTTGCGCCGCACACGAATGTCGGCCTGCTGCGGGCTCGCAATGACCCGTTCCTGCTTGAACAGTCCTTGTTCCTTTAGGGCTTCGGTCTGCGTTGCGAGATACTGAAGAAGTGCTGCGGGCACGACGTTGCCCTCCGGGTGCAAAGGCCGCAGAGTATATCAGGACGGTCTTGTTTCGGTGACGGGCCGATGAGCGACACAAAGGTAGCGACGCGGGGTAAGCCGGTTCAATCCCCAGTCCGGCAACGACTGACGACGGGCCGTCGTTTCCCCTATAATCGCCGCCCCGCCGACTACAGGTTCCGGACCAGCAGACTCCATGCGTTTCAGCCAACAGCCCTCCGCAACTTTGACGCCGCTCGATGCCGTCAGTGACAGGTACCTGGCCGACGAAAAATCGTTGCTGGCGGAATTGGGCAAAGCCGCGGATGTGGGCGAATCCGCCCGGCAGCAAATCCGCAACACGGCGGCGACGCTCGTACGGGCAGTGCGCAGGCACGCAGCCAACGAGGGCGGTCTCGATGCGTTTCTGCAGCAATACGACTTATCGTCCGAAGAGGGTGTGTTGCTGATGTGCATCGCGGAAGCCTTGTTGCGAATTCCGGATGCCGACACCGCCGATCGGCTGATCGCCGACAAGATCACGGCCGCGAGCTGGAAGGATCACCTCGGCGAGAGCGACTCCCTGTTCGTCAATGCATCGACCTGGGGTCTCATGCTCACCGGCCACTTGCTGAAACTCGATGAAAGCACCAGCAGCAATCCTGCGAAATTCCTTGGCAAACTGGCGAGCAGGGCCGGGGAGCCGGTAGTCAGGACCGCCATGCGGCAGGCGATGCGCATCATGGGTCACCAGTTCGTGATGGGGCGGAACATCGACGAAGCGCTGGATCGATCGCAGAAAAAGCAGAACCGGAATTTTCGCTATTCTTTCGACATGCTCGGGGAGTCGGCGCTGACGTCGGCGGATGCGGCACGCTATTTCGATGCCTACCTCGCTGCCATTCGCAGCATCGGCGCAACGCATGCCGGCGCGAGCGATATCCTGTCTGCACCGAGTATCTCGGTGAAGCTGTCGGCTCTGCACCCACGCTACAGTTTCACGCAGCACCGCCGTGTCATGGCCGAACTCGTTCCGCGGCTCACCGACCTGGCCGTCGCGGCACGGGACTCCGGGATCGCGCTGACGGTGGATGCGGAGGAGGCCGACCGCCTCGAGCTGTCGCTCGAAATCTTTCGCGCCGCATACAGCGATGCGCGCCTGGCCGGATACCATGGACTGGGGCTGGCCGTGCAGGCTTACCAGCGGCGCGCAGGTGACGTGATCCGTTTCCTGGCCGACATGGCGGCGACGGCGCAGCGGCGCATTCCCGTGCGCCTGGTCAAGGGTGCTTACTGGGATTCCGAAATCAAACGCGGTCAGGAGCAGGGGCTGGCCAGTTACCCGGTATTCACGCGCAAGGCGCACACGGATGTGTCCTACCTTGCCTGCGCACGCCAGTTGCTTGCTGCGGGCCAGAACCTGTATCCGCAATTTGCAACGCATAACGCGCACACGCTGGCCAGCGTCATGCACTATGCGGGGACGCGCGAGGATTACGAGTTCCAGCGTTTGCACGGCATGGGCGAGGAACTCTACGAGGAAGTCACCGACCCGAGGAAATTTGGCCGTGCCTGTCGCGTGTACGCGCCGGTCGGCAGCCACGAGGACCTGCTGCCGTACCTGGTGCGGCGCTTGCTGGAGAACGGCGCCAATACCTCCTTTGTCAACCGCATCCTCGATCCTGTGGTCGAGGTCAAGGACATCGTCGCCGACCCGATAGAACTCATGCGCAGCCGTGGCGGGCAACCGCACAGCGGCATCGCTGCACCGGCCGACCTGTTCCAGCCGGAGCGCAGGAATTCCAGTGGCGTGAACCTGGCGGACCGCAGTGTGCTCGCGGGCTTGCTCGCAGCGATGGACAGGGCCGAGGGCGGGGCACGCCAGGCGGCCCCGATCGTCGGCGGCAAGGAGCAGCGCGGCGCCGCGCGCGCCTCGGTCAATCCTGCCGATACGTCGCAAGTCGTCGGCACCTGCCTGGAAGCCGATGCGCCGCTCGTCGACGAGGCAATTGCACGCACCGTTGCCGCACAGCCCGCCTGGGACCTTAAGACAGCGCGCGAGCGTGCGGACATCCTGCGCAAAGCCGCGGACCTCGTCGAGGAACATGCGCCGGAACTGCTGGCGCTGTGCATTCGGGAAGCGGGAAAGACCCTGCCGGATGCCCTGTCTGAGGTGCGTGAAGCCGTTGATTTTATTAGGTATTATGCATCAGAGGCGGAACGTCTTTTTGGCGATCCGCAGGTCCTTCCCGGCCCCACCGGCGAACGCAACACCCTGGGGCTGCGCGGCCGCGGGGTGTTCGTCTGTATCAGCCCGTGGAACTTTCCGTTGGCCATTTTCAGC
>JAKEGN010000326.1 GCA_022615525.1 Woeseiaceae bacterium | reverse complement strand
TCTGGGCCGTGTCTCAGTCCCAGTGTGGCTGATCGTCCTCTCAGACCAGCTACGGATCGTCGCCTTGGTAGGCCTTTACCCTACCAACTAGCTAATCCGACTTAGGCTCATCCAATAGTGCAAGGTCCACTCAATAAAAACCCTTTCGGTTCGATTTCAGCCTCAAAGGCTCTTATTGAGTGGATCCCCTGCTTTCCCCCGTAGGGCGTATGCGGTATTAGCTCGGGTTTCCCCGAGTTGTCCCCCGCTACTGGGTAGATTCCTAAGTATTACTCACCCGTCCGCCACTCGTCGCCAAAGAGCAAGCTCTTCGCGTTACCGTTCGACTTGCATGTGTTAGGCATGCCGCCAGCGTTCAATCTGAGCCAGGATCAAACTCTTCAGTTTAAAGCTATGAGCTTTCAACCTCAGAACGTAATCCCCAAAATTACTAAGAATTGAAGTATTTGGTTCTCACGTTTGATGTAAGCCATGAAGCAAACTTCAACGCGAGCACCCACACAAATTATCTGATTTTATTGTTAAAGAGCGATTTCGATTCAGGGACAGTTTTGCCCTGTTTGATGCGACCCGCCGGACTTGCCGGGGGCCAAACAGGGTAAGTGTCCACTGAATCAAAGCAGACCCACAATTATACAGGCGATGAGCAGCCAAACGAAAGCCCTCGTGTGCCTGTGTCTGATTTCTTGGGAGTCCGGCTCAAGGGCACCGTCCCCCTGAGCGAGCGGGGCATTATAGCGGTCAATTCCCTCCGGTCAACATCTAAATTCAGATGGCCGCAACCGTTGCCGCACGGGCGTTACGGCGGGTATCCACAGTTCCCCGGGCAGCGCTTTTTCCGCCGGTTTTTGTGCCTGAAATGCAGCACTTTCTGATAGTTCGACCGTGGCCGACAGCCCGGGCAGCCGACCCCGGGGTTCCATCCCACGGACCTGGCCAGAGGAACCTCTTCTGCCAAGGTCGCGCGAAATCCGGCCCCGGATACGGCTTCGGTGGATTCGACACCTTTGGACCGTGTCCTCGGCATCATCGAGACGCAAATACGTCATGCCAGCATGACCCTGGCAAATTTTCGCTTGCCCACCTGGTATACGTGCATCGAGCCCGCTGAAATTTCCAGGCTCCTGTCGTCGATGCGCTCGCCGTCCATTCGCACGGCGCCCTGTTGAATCAAGCGAAATGCTTCTGAATTGCTGCTGACCAGTCCAGCTGCCTTCAGCAGACTGGCGATCCCAAGCTTGCCGCCCTTCGACTTCAGTTGAACCTCCGCAATATCGCCCGGCACCGCACCTTGCTGGAATCGCGCAATGAACTCCGCTTTCTCGCGTTCTGCCGCCGCACGGTCATGGAATCTTGCGACGATTTCCTCGGCCAGCTCGAATTTCACGTCGCGCGGATTTCTGCCGTTCGAGACTTCCGTCCTGAGTCCTGAAATTTCCGGCAATGGACGAAAGCTGAGCAGCTCGAAATAGCGCCACATCAACTCATCCGATATAGACATGATCTTGCCGAACATTTCGCCGGCTCGCTCCGTGATGCCGATGTAGTTTCCGAGCGACTTGGACATCTTGTTGACACCGTCCAGCCCTTCCAGCAGTGGCATCGTCACGACGATTTGCGGATCCATTCCGCTGTTCTGCTGCAGTTGCCGGCCGACCAGCAGATTGAATTTCTGGTCCGTGCCGCCGAGCTCTACGTCTGCCTTGAGCGCGATCGAGTCATAACCCTGCACCAGCGGATAGAGAAACTCATGAATCGCGATCGGCTGCCCGCCGACGTATCGGCGGTTGAAGTCATCCCGTTCCAACATCCGCGCGACGGTATGTTGCGCGGCCAGCCTTATCAGGCCGGCGGCATTCATCTTCGACATCCAGGTTGAATTGAATTCGACGCGCGTACGTGCCGGATCGAGAATCCGGAAAATCTGCGCTTCATATGTCCTGGCATTTTGTGCCACCTCCTCCTTGCTCAATGGAGGCCTCGTCGCATTCTTCCCGCTCGGATCACCGATCATCCCGGTGAAGTCCCCGATCAGAAAAACGACGTCGTGGCCGAACTCCTGGAACTGCCGCATCTTGTTGATCAATACCGTGTGACCCAGGTGCAGATCGGGAGCCGTCGGATCGAAACCAGCCTTCACAACCAAAGGCCGGCCCAACCGGAGTTTCGGTTTCAGTCCGTCCGCCGGCAGTATCTCGTCAGTGCCCCGAGCCAACTCCAACAGTTGGTTGTCAATGCGTTTCATTGGTCTTCACGCTTCCCATGGCGGCGTCATGCCGCATTGCCCCGCGTAATGCATACGATCTCGCAGCGAATTCCCGATGAACAAAAGCGCTCATCACGGCTCGTTCGGCAAGCTTCTTTAAGATCATGAGTTATAACACTTTTCTTTGACGAACTCTGGATGCCACTGTACAGTAAGCCCTTCGAGCGATGCGCAGGAGCCTGACTTGAACCGCACGGTCAGCCCGTTACGTCACGACTATAAGCCGGCCAGCTACAGCAAGACCAAAAAGTCCCGACCATTGCAGTGGTTCGCGGTCGGTCTGGGCATCCCGTTGCTGGGACTGGCGCTCGTATTGTGGGTCAAGAACGAAGCAAATGACTATCCTGACAGGAATGTTGCGGCTCAATCAACGACAGGCGCCGAACTGCATGCGGTTGGCGCCCACATTGCCGCTCCGGCGCTGGAACTGCTGACCGACGATCACGTTCTGGCTGGCTCCGATCACGAATTTCACCCCCCGCTCTACCCGGCGCCGGTATCGTACGATTCAATACACCTCACCGTGCGTTCCGGTGACACCCTCGATCGGCTGTTCCGCAAGAATCAGCTGGATCTCGGAGATCTGGCGCAAATAACAAAGCTACCCGAGGCTGGTCCGCGCCTGCGAATGCTGCGACCCGGCGACGAGCTGGAGATCAGGCACGACAACGGCAAGCTTGTCGGCCTGTATCGAAAACTGGACCTGACGAGCGCGCTCGTCGTCAGCAGGAATGACGAGGGATTCTCTGAAGCGTTCTCGGCGGAGATTGTCGACCGGCCGATCGAACTCCAGCGACGCCGGGCTTACGGTCGAATCAACAGCTCATTGTTCGAAAGCGCGAACGCCGCCGGTTTATCCGACAAGCTCATCATGAATCTCGCCGGGATATTCGCCTGGGACGTCGATTTTGTCCTCGACATCAGGTCGGGCGACGATTACTACATCCTTTATGAGGAAATCTATCAGGACGGCAAGTACGTGATGGACGGCGACATCATTGCCGCCGAGTTCAATAACAATGGCCGCACGTTTCAGGCGATCCGATTTGCTGACAAGAGCGGGCGGTCCGACTACTACACACCCGAAGGCAGAAGCGTGCGCAAGGCATTCGTGCGAGCGCCAGTCGATTTCAGCCGGATCAGCTCAAGCTTCAATCCGCGCCGTCGCCATCCCGTACTGAATACGATTCGTGCACACAAGGGTGTCGACTATGCTGCGCCGGCAGGGACGCCGATCAAGGCTGCCGGTGACGGCAAGGTCGTCTTTCGCGGCATCAACGGTGGTTACGGCAACGCCGTGATTCTGCAACATGGCGGCAACATAACAACCCTGTACGCGCACATGTCCAGGTTCTCGGGCAATGCGAAAATCGGACAGCGCGTAAGACAGGGCGATGTGATCGGATACGTTGGAAGTACTGGCCTGGCGACGGCAGCCCATTTGCATTACGAGTACCGCCTCAATGGCGTGCATCGCAACCCGAGGACCGTCGAGCTCCCGCAGGCTGATCCGATAAAAGAGGAGTACCGCGATGAGTTTCTCGCGGCCGTCGAACCCATCCTTGACGACCTGCTGCAGTACAAGAGCACCCAGATCGCCTCCGCTGCGCTTTAGTCCGGCCGGATGAAACCCGCCGACCGACTTTTTCTCGGGCTCATGTCCGGCACGAGCATGGACGGAATCGATGCTGCAATCGTGCGTTTCGGCGATCGCCGTTGCGAGGTCTTGGCGGCAGACTGCTTCTCCTACCCCGACGTACTGCGACAAAGCCTTATAAAGGTCCGGCAGGATCCGGGCAGCTGTACGCTCGACAGCCTGGGACAGCTGGACCGCCGGACGGGCGAGTGCTTTGCCGATGCCGCCATGGAGCTACTGGCGAAGAACCGCATCGCCGCGGCGGACGTCGTTGCCATCGGCAGCCACGGTCAGACGCTGAGGCACCAGCCCCTGGCAGACCCGCCTTTCACTCTGCAGATCGGCGATCCCGGCGTCATTGCGGCACGTAGCGGCATTCCGGTGGTCGCTGATTTCCGTCGGGGCGATATGGCTGTCGGCGGACAGGGTGCGCCGCTTGCGCCGGCTTTCCACCAGTGGCTTTTTTGGGATGCTGGCAAGGATCGGGTCGTGCTCAACATTGGCGGAATCGCCAACGTCACGATCCTTCCTGCGCGCGGACCGGTGACGGGCTTCGACACCGGGCCCGGTAACGCGTTGCTGGACGCCTGGGTCAGGCGGCATCAACATCGGGATTTCGACCCGGAGGGTGGCTGGGCATCGCAAGGGCTGGTATCCGGGGAATTGCTGTCCGCCCTGATGCAGGATCCCTACTTCGCGGCAGCACCGCCGAAAAGCACCGGGTTCGAACATTTCAATGTCCAATGGCTAGACAGCACGATTGCAGCCCGCAAAGTCCGGCAAGCGGACCAGGATGTTCAGGCTACCCTTGCGGAACTGACCGTGCAAAGCATTGCCAATGCGATCACCCGGCATGCGCCAGGAACAACCGAGGTCTTTGTCTGCGGTGGCGGGTTCCACAACCGTGACCTGATGCAACGCCTCGGCGCGCGGTTGAAGGGCATCACGATCCAGTCCACGTCGGCGCAGGGCCTGGATCCTGACTGGGTCGAGGCCGCGGCGTTTGCCTGGCTTGCCATGCGTCGCATCGCGGGCGAACCCGGCAACCTGCCCTCGGTCACCGGCGCATCGAGGTCCGTATTGCTGGGCGGCATCTATGGTGCGTGATCGTCATCCGCGCGTCACCGGCCGATTGCTATAATCCGCAACCCGCCCAGTCAGGACCCAGTGTGGACACCGCAACTACAAGGCCGGCAGACAGGTACATCAATCGCGAACTCAGCCTGCTCGAGTTCAATCGCCGCGTGCTCGCCCAGGCCGCCGACGTCACTTTGCCTGTCCTGGAAAGGTTGCGTTTTCTTTGCATCTCTTGCACGAACCTCGATGAGTTCTTCGAGATACGGGTAGCGTCTTTCAAGCAATTGTTCGAGATCGACGCTCCGGCTCAGGGGCCCGATGAGCTGACCCCGGGGCAGATATTAGCCGAGGTGCGCAAACAAACACTGGTGCTGATCCAGAGGCAGTACCAGTTGCTGAATGACGAGCTTCTGCCGGCACTGGCAAGCGAGCGGATAGCCTTTCCGTCGCGTGACAAATGGAACAGGGACCAGAAACTGTGGCTGAAACAATTTTTTCAGAATGAAATTGTCCCGGTCCTTACGCCGCTGACTCTGGACCCGTCACGACCTTTCCCACGCACGCTCAACAAGAGTTTGAACTTCATCGTCAGGCTGAAAGGCAAAGACGCTTTCGGACGCGATCGTGACCGCGCAATCGTACAGGCGCCTCGGTCACTGCCACGCGTCATACGATTGCCAGAGGAGTTCGGCAGCGAAGGCGCGATTGAATTCGTGTTTCTCTCGTCGATCATCCACGAGCATGTCGACGAACTGTTCCCGGGGATGACTGTGGATGGCTGCTACCAGTTCCGGGCAACGCGAAACAGCAACCTCTATGTGGACGACGAAGAGGTGCAGGACCTGGTCCGGTCTCTCGAGGGCCAACTTGCGGCCAGCCGCTATGGCGCGGCGGTGCGCCTCGAAGTCAGCGCAGACTGCCCGGACGACCTGTGCGACTTCCTGCTCGACCATTTCGCGCTGACGCGCGACGACCTTTTCACCGTGAACGGCCCGGTCAACCTGAACCGGCTGGCTGCCGTTTGCGATATGGCGGGCCGGCCGGATCTCTGTTTCCCGCCGTTCACGCCCGGCCTGCCCAGATCGCTGAGAACAGACGAGGACATCTTCACCGTCATCAGCAGAAACAACGTGTTGCTGCATCACCCTTACCAATCGTTCCTGCCGGTAGTCGATTTCATAGCTGCGGCAGCAGCGGATACACAGGTTCTTGCAATCAAGCAAACCTTGTATCGAACCGGCGCTGACTCGCCGATTGTGAATCACCTCGTCAAGGCGGCGCGCGCCGGGAAAGAGGTAACTGTCATCGTCGAACTGATGGCGCGCTTCGATGAAGCGGCAAACATCTCGCTGGCGAACAGGCTTCAGGAAGCCGGCGCGCACGTCGTCTATGGCCTGGTCGGGTTCAAGGCGCACGCCAAGATGTCGATGGTCGTGCGACGCGAGCACGGCGGCATCAAGCGATATGTCCACCTGGGCACCGGCAATTATCACCCGGGCACGGCTCGTCTTTATACGGACTACGGTTACTTCAGCTCCAGCCGCAAGCTCGGCGAAGACGTGCACAAGGTATTCCTGCAGCTCACCAGCATGACCGCTGCAGAGAATCTTAACCGGCTGCTTACCGCGCCGTTTGCGTTGTTCGACGCCTTGAAAGGAAAGATCGAGCGCGAAATCACGCATGCGGAGTCCGGCAGCGAGGCACGCATAATCGCCAAGATCAATGCGCTCATAGAACCGCAGATCATTGATGCCCTGTATCGTGCATCTTCAGCCGGCGTGCAGATCGACCTCATCGTTCGCGGTATGTGCTCACTTCGGCCCGGAGTTCCCGGCCTGTCTGACAATATCCGCGTGCGTTCCATCGTTGGCCGGTTTCTTGAACATTCACGTATCTACTACTTCCGTAACGGTGGCGACGAGGAATACTTCTGCTCGAGCGCAGACTGGATGGAACGGAATTTCTTTCATCGGACCGAGGTATGCTTCCCGATTCGCCAGCGTCCGCTGAAGGAACGATTGAAGGCTGACCTGGAGCTGTTCCTCGCCGATAACTGCCAGGCCTGGAAACTGCTGCCCGACGGC
>JAKEGN010000325.1 GCA_022615525.1 Woeseiaceae bacterium | reverse complement strand
GTTGTTGACCAGCCGCAGCGAGTCGTCGCTGCGTGCCGCGATCAGCGGCACCGGGACGTGCCGCATCACGACCTCGAGGTAGTTGGCCTGGAGCTCACGCTCTGCGCGGGCTTGCTGAAATTTTTCGATGATCAGGTTGAACGAGTCCCTGAGTTCGTCATCGATGGTGCCGCTGACGAAGCGTTGCGTGAAGTCCTCGTAGTTGATGGCGGCGAAGAACTCCTCCAGCGTGTCCACGTGCTTCTCCACCGACCTGATCAGCAGAAACGCCTGGAGGATGACCAGGATCAGGATGACCGCCGGTACCGCGATGTGATTCGATTCGAATATCGACCAGGCCAGTGCCGCGACGGTGATGACGATCAGAGCGACCTGCAGCATCGACAGCAGGCGAAAACGGGATCGCATCCTCGCTTTCACAGCCCGAATTTCTCCATGCGCCGGTACAGTGCCGCGCGTGTTATCCCCAGGGCGCTCGCGGCATGCGAAATATTGCCGTTGGCTTCCGTGAGTGCGCGCGCAACCAGGCGGCGCTCCTGGTCGTGCAGTTTGAGTGAATACTCGTCGTTGCTGGTTGTCGCCTGCCTGAATTCAAAACACTCCGGGCCGAGGCTTGCCCCATCGTGCAGGATGAAAGCCCGTTCGATGGCGTGCGAGAGTTCCCTCACGTTTCCCGGCCAGTGATGGCCCGCGAGGCGGCGATAGCCGTCCTTGCTGATGGTCCTGGCCGGCTGGCGGTACTTCCTTGCAAGCTGCGCCATGAAATGTGCGGCCAACGCGGGAATGTCATCGAGCCGCTCGCGCAAGGGCGGCAGAGTGATCTCGATGGTGTTGATCCGGTACAGCAGGTCCTCACGAAACCTGCCGTCCGCGACCATTTGTTCCAGCGGCTGGTTGGTAGCAGAAATCAGGCGGAAATCCACGGCAAGGGGCGTATCGCCACCCAGCGGTGTGAATTCGCGGGTTTCCAGCACCCGCAGAAGTTTGGTCTGCAATGCAGGCGGCAGGTTGCCGATCTCGTCGAGGAACAGCGACCCTTCGTGCGCCGCCTGGAAACGTCCTGCCCGCGCCTGTACGGCGTCGGTGTAGGCGCCTTTCAGGTGACCGAACAGTTCGCTCTCGAAAAGGCTCTGCGCGACCGATCCGAGATCCACCGCCACCAGCGGTTTCGCGGCCCGCGCCGACTGCCGGTGCAGTTCGCGGGCGACCAGTTCCTTGCCGGTGCCGTTTTCGCCGCGTATCAGCACGTTGACATCCGTCGTGGCGACGCGGCTGACGATCTTCATGACCTCGTGCATTTTCCCGGACCCGACCACGAGCTCCGGGCCCGGCTCCGGCGTGGCGAGTGCCGTCAGCCGCGCACGCGTCTGGCGCAGCGACGCAGCCACATTCAGCGTTGCGACCAGCTTGTCGTTCTGCCATGGCTTCAGTACGAAGTCCGCTGCGCCCTGGCGCATGGCGGCAACCGCAGTATTCAGGTCACCGAAGGCGGTCATCAGCACCACCACCGCATCCGGGTCGGTGCCGAGTATGCGCTCCAGCCATTTCAGTCCTTCCAAACCCGAGTTCCTGCCGATCGCAAAGTTCATGTCGAGCAGGAACACGTCGACCTGTTCCGCCGCCATGATCGTTTCGATCTGCTCCGGCCGGGCGCTGACCTGGACCCGCGTGAAATGCTGGCGCAGCAACAGGCGGGCGGCGGTCAGCACATCCTCGTCGTCATCGATGACCAGTATGGTGGCGGGGCGCTGCATGCGGCCACTGTAGCCGGCAAAGTGTCCGAAATCGATCACCTTGTTGCGAAAGCGTACACCCACGGACGGAAATGAGCACGTAAGTCATTGATTTATAGCGCAGTAATGCTGGCACGGACCTTGCTATGCCATGGACATGACGACAGTCGAAGGGCGCCGCGCGCCCCACAGCATGGACCGCAAGATCGAAAAGGACACCCGGAAACCGCTGCTGGTCGCCGCGGCTGCCGTGCTGGCCGGAGGCATCCTGCTGGCGCTCTGGCTGACGCGCGACAACTCCACGTCGTTCACCCTCGACGGGCAACGCATACGCATTGCCGAGGTGACGAGCGGGACCTACGAGGATTACATCCCGCTGCGCGCGACCGTCGAACCTGAACGGACCGTGTACCTCGATGCCATCGAGGGCGGGCGGGTCGAAGCGATCCTGGTCGAGGAGGGTGCGACCGTCGAGGCCGAGCAGCCGCTCATCGAGCTCTCGAACACGGCGCTGCAACTCGATGTCATCGCGCGCGAGGCCGAGGTAAGCGAACAGCTCAACAATCTCCGCAATACGCAGCTTGCCATCGAACAGAACCGGCTGAAGCTCAAGAGCGACCTGATCGAGATCGATTACCAGATCGTACGCCTGACCCGGCTGGTCGAGCGCTACCAGGAACTGGAAGGCAAGCAATTCCTGTCGAAGAACGACTACGAGAACAGCAGCGACGAACTCGAGTACTGGAGCAAACGCCGTGTCGTGACACTGGAGAGCCAGGCGCAGGACGAACGCATACGGCTGGCACAGATCGAGCAGCTCAACGGTTCCGTGGCGCAGCTCGAGAAGAACCT
>JAKEGN010000324.1 GCA_022615525.1 Woeseiaceae bacterium | reverse complement strand
GCGCTTCAAGTCCGTCCTCGCGCCCTTTGCCCGCCCGAAGGTTCGCCAGGTAATTGCAGACCTCATCCATTTCCTCCGCGAGCAGGGCGGCGCCATACGTCTCGGTGATCTTCAGCGCACCCGCGACCTGGTGCAGCAGTTGCCCGCTACGTACCAGGGCCGTCGAGCCGCCGCGGCCATCCACACAATCCTCGAGAGCCAGGTGGGCGTTGCGTATGGTCTCCATCAGCTCCTGGCTGATTACGGCAAGCGCCATCGCGGGGGATTCGATGCCTCCGCCGATGTCGCGTCGCTGTTCCTGGATGCCGGTGTTGCTGCTCATTGACCCTTGCTGCAGGTTTCGGATGCTACGGACGGGCCACGGCTAGCCTGTCGCCTGATCCCGTGACTGCGGCTTTTTTGCTGGCGGAGCCGGCGACCTCGACACGGCCGTGGCGAGCGGGGTGGCCTTCAGGGCGGAACTCGGCAAGGTGAATCCGGCCACGGTCTTGCGCAGCTGCGATGCGAGTTCGGAAAGCTTGGAGATGGACGCTGCCGTTGCCGCTGTCGCCCTGCTGGTCTGATCGCTGATTTCCTTGAGCTTTGTGGTTCGCCTGGTGACGTCAGCGGCCGAACCTGCCTGCTGCCTCGCGGAGCCGGAAATGTTCTGCACCAGGTTGGCGATCTGATTCGAGACCTGTTCGATCTCATCCAGAGCTGCCCCGGCATTCTCCGCAAGCAGCGCGCCACCGACGACGTCGGTCGTGCTGCGCTCCATGGAGATCACGGCCTCGTTGGTATCCGACTGGATCGTCCTCACCAGGACTTCGATCTGCTTGGTCGCATTGGTCGAGCGCTCTGCGAGGCGCTGCACCTCGTCGGCGACCACGGCGAATCCGCGCCCCGCCTCTCCCGCCATCGAGGCCTGGATTGATGCGTTCAGGGCAAGAATGTTGGTCTGCTCCGCAATATCATTGATCAGTTCGACGATATTGCCGATTTCCTGCGAACTTTCGCCGAGCCGCTTGATCCGTTTCGACGTGTCCTGAATGGTCTCGCGAATGGCATTCATTCCATCGATCGTGCGTCGTACTGCCGCACCGCCCTTGTGCGCCACCTCCACCGAATGCCGTGCAACATCGGATGACCTCTCCGCGTTTCCGGAAACTTCCTCGATCGACGCCGCCATCGAGACGATGGAACCGGTCGCCGCGGCGATTTCCCGACCCTGGTTTTCCGCGGCGCGTTTCATGTTGACGGCAGTACTTTCAGTCTGTTTGGCAGCCGAATCGACCATGATTGCCGTTTCGTTGATCGTCGCGACCAGTTCACGAAGCTTTTCGATTGCATAGTTGATCGAATCCGCGATGGCGCCGGTGATGTCCTCGGTGACGGTGGCCTCGACGGTCAGGTCTCCGTCGGCAAGACTGCCCAGCTCATCGAGCAATCGCAGGATGGCCTGCTGATTGCGTTCGTTCTGTTCGGATTGCTCCCGCGACGTTCTTTCGAAAACAGTTGACTTCGCATGCAACGCGGCAAGACCTGCAAGCAGCAGGAGTGCCGCGCCCAACAGGCTGATTGGCAACCACGGGCTGTCCATCAGGCCGCCCGGGCCGCCACCGTCTGTTGCGGCGAACGCACTGTCCAGCAGCGTGCCCGCGGTTCGTGACAGGCCCTCCAGACTTCCCTGCAGGCCGCCGATTCCGGCAGCTGCCTGCACTGCCAGGTTCACTTGCGCCTCGATGTCCGCCAGCAGCCCTTCCACCGGAACGAGCGAGGCTTCGCGCGTCGCCGCATCCAGTGCACGCACGTCGAGATTACTTGCGGCACCGGACAACGCATTCGTTACCTGTCGCATCCAGCTGATGTCCCCTGCCAGGGTGCTGGCTGCCGCGCCAGGATCCACGCTTGTCATCAGGCCCTGCAGGACCTGGTCCAGCTTGGCCCCCCGCTGCTGAAACTGCTGCACGATTGCGGTACTGGCTGCATGGTCCAGCAGCGCATCCGATGCGATCAGCATCTGCAACATGTGTTCGCTGACGAACGCCTGAGCGGTGGCAATAGCCTCGATCCCGGCGCGCTTCTCCAGGATGGCCCGGGCATGCATGTCGAGATCACGCCAGGCTCCGGAACCGCCAGGCAAGCCGCCGGCGACCGTTGCATCGCGCAACTGTGCAAGGCGTTGCACGCTGGCATCCAGGCGCCCCAGGGCACCGGCATCTCCATTGATCGCGTCTGTCGCATAACGCGGTATTGCCTGGGAAAGTGCGGCGAGCTCGGCGACACCGGATCCCGACGAACCGGCTCGCCCGACCTGCAGGTAAACGATGCCGGCCGCAACCACAAGCAGCAGCGCGACAAGCGCTGCGAATACCGTGTAAGCGGAGAATGATTTGGTTTTGTTCGCCATGGCTTTGCAACTGTTCTTTGGTTTGGATGGTATGCCGCGTTACTCCGCGGCCGCCTGTAAAAACGTATTGCTTTCGATCAGGTCGTATAACCCGAAAATGGGCCAGACATCCTGGCCTCTCTGATATGCACCGCTCAGAAAGCGGTCGCAACGAATTGCGGTCTGCGGCCAGGTTTTTGTGAACTCGCTGTCGACGAATCGGCGGAACCCCAGTACTTCGTCGACCACGAGGCCGGCAGGTATCTCACGGTGGTTGACGGAAATTACCCGTGTAATCCGGCGTAGCGATGTCCGGCCACTGCCGAACATCAATTTGACATCGATCAGCGGCAGCAAATGGCCGCGCAGGTTTGCGATGCCGAGC
Organism: Woeseiaceae bacterium; assembly: GCA_022615525.1. Classification (GTDB taxonomy): domain Bacteria; phylum Pseudomonadota; class Gammaproteobacteria; order Steroidobacterales; family Woeseiaceae; genus JAKEGN01. Next base: position 2,751 of record JAKEGN010000324.1, on the reverse strand, counting down.
ACCCAGCGCTTTGCGCCCGGCACCCGGGTCATCGCCTCGGGCAACATCAGCACTTCCCGCACCTGGTTCCGGTTTGCCACGAATTGTTCCTGCCCGATGCGGAAGCCGATTCCCACCCATTCCGCCGGCAGTGCGCCCGTACCCTTGCCTGCAACAGCGACCCGACTGCGACGCTCCAGCTCTTTCAGAAGATCGAACGGTGTTTCGACCAGCGCTTTCAGGTCCGATTTATCATTCATTCAATCGGCTCATTCAATCGGCCATTACCGCATTGATCTTGGCAACCAGTTGCTTTTCGGTCACCGGCTTCACCAGGTACTCGACCGCCCCCTGGCGCATGCCCCAGATCTTGTCCGTCTCCTGATCCTTGGAAGTAATCATGATTACCGGAATCTCCGAGGTCTTCGGATCGTGAGTCAGTTTGCGTGTTGCCTGGAAACCGTTCATGCCTGGCATGACGACATCCATCAGAATGCAATCCGGCCTGGACGCCTGCGCCTGGCGTATGCCTTCTTCGCCGCTGTCGGCCACAAGCGTCTTGAAACCACTTTTTTCCAGCATGTTCTGGAAAAGGTGCAACTCGGTTGGAGAGTCATCAACTATCAGAATCACTGCCATTGGTTTTTCCTAATTGATCTGGTTGGAAATTGCGCCGAGCAGTTCGTCCTTGGTGAATGGTTTGGTCAGGTACTGCTCGGATCCGACAATTCGCCCGCGCGCCCGATCGAACAGCCCATCCTTGCTCGACAGCATGATCACCGGCGTATCTTTGAAAACCTTGTTGTGCTTGATCAGCGAACAGGTCTGATAGCCGTCGAGGCGCGGCATCATGATGTCCACGAAAATCAGATCCGGCTGATGATCGGCGATCTTCGATAATGCATCGAAGCCATCGATCGCGGTAAATACCTGGCAGCCTTCCTTGGACAGCAGGGTCTCGGCAGTTCGCCGGATGGTCTTGCTGTCGTCCACGACAAGAATCTTGAGTCCGTTGAGACTTCGAGATGCGTTATTTGACACCGGAATTCCTCGCCCGCTTGCGAATTTCTGCGACCCACCGGGAGTTCGCGCCCCATGCCGATTTCGTCGGTATGTCCCTAAAGAGACTCCGAATTTTCATCGGAAGTGCGACTTGTACCATATTGACATAAGTGTCGCCATGACCTGCGCCACAGGCGGCAAATTCAATCGGATTATGCACTTACGCAAGCTGCTTCTCCCCCGCAGCGGCAGGCACCGGATGGCCGGCGGGAAACCGGCTGCGATCGTAGCTCGCGTGCCGCTGCGAAGCCCGGCACTGTATAGTTATCCGCGCCGCGACAGCGGCGGATGCGAGCGTCCCAGGAAGCTGCAGGATTACAGCAATGCCCGAGAATAAACTGTCGGTAGGCGTCGTCATGGACCCGATCCGGAACATTACGACGAAAAAGGACAGTTCCTTCGCGATGCTGCTCGAAGCGCAACGGCGCGGCGCCGTCATTCATTACATGGAACTGGGGGACCTCAGCATATCGCAGGGTGTCGCCAAGGCCCGGTCGCGGCTGCTCACGGTGCGCGACCAGCCGGCGGATTGGTTCGATCTGCACACTGTTCAGGAAATCCGTCTCGGTGACCTCGACGTTATCCTGATGCGCAAGGATCCGCCGTTCGACATGGAATACATCTACGCGACGTACATTCTCGAGCGCGCCGAGATCGCCGGGGCGCTGGTTGTCAATCGCCCGCAAAGCCTGCGGGATATGAACGAGAAAGCGTACACGGCCTGGTTTCCGGAATGCTGCCCTGAAACGTTGATTACACGCTCCATGCCGGACATGAAATCGTTTCTCAGGTCGCACGGACGCATCGTTGTGAAGCCGCTCCACGGCATGGGTGGCCGGTCCATATTTGTGATAAGCAGCGGCGACAACAATGCCAACGTTATCTTCGAAACGCTGACGGATTATGGCCAGCGTTTTGCCATGGCACAGGTCTATATCCCGGAGATCCTGCAGGGTGACAAGCGCATATTGCTGGTCGACGGCGAGCCCATACCCTATGCCCTGGCACGCATTCCGTCCGCCGATGACAACCGCGGAAACCTCGTTATGGGCGCGACAGGCGAAGGTCGCGAACTCAGTGCGCGTGACCGCTGGATCTGCTCGCAGGTCGGACCGGCACTGAAAGAGCGTGGTGTGCTGTTCGCCGGGCTGGACGTTATCGGCGACTACCTGACCGAAATCAACATAACGAGCCCGACCGGCATACGCGAGCTCGACCGGCAATTCGCGCTGAACATTGCCGGCAGCCTTTTCGATGCCATCGACCGGCACCTTGGGCATGGCCCCAAACGCCACAGGTGAGCGGGCGCAATCGGCGGCAGCGGACTTGCGTCTCATTGCCGGAAGCGGCAAGAGCGTAAACTGTGCTGTCGGGCCACACAGGGCAGTCAGGAAAATCAGCGATTTTCAATGGTCGTCTGCCACCTGGATTTTAGTTGGTCCCTTAAAGACTTGATTATTGTCAGGATTTTCATGTGATAATGCGCCCGATCTGGCGCAGGTTTTGGGCCGCGGTCTGGACATGTCTGAAACGACAATGCAAAGCGACGATTCCGGGTTGAACCTCGGGCAGCTGGGTCTGCAGGTCGTGGCTCGTCCCGATCGCCTCCCGCCAATGCTGTTTCTTGCGGCGCTGGTGCACGGCATCCTGATTATCGGCATAACTTTCAACGCCGTACTCGGCGACGAATTCAGGGACGCGATTTCACTC
>JAKEGN010000323.1 GCA_022615525.1 Woeseiaceae bacterium | reverse complement strand
GAGAGAAACGGACAACCGGAGGTGCTGGTCCTTAAGACCAGCCAACTGAGCCTGGAAGAGACCGAGTGATCAAAGACGAGCGAAATTCGCAGGCGCACTTCTCCCGAGACCGGGTCCGTAAAAGCATTGCGGTCACCCTGCTCGCCCTCGTGAGCGTTTCGCTCGCGCAGCAGCCGACCATTACGCCGAATTACAAGGACGCCGACATACGCAAGATCGTGGAGGCGGTCGGCGCGGTCACCGGAAAGAACTTCATTCTGGATCCGCGTGTCAATGCGAAGGTTACAATGTTGTCGTCGACTGAAATGTCGCCGGACGCGTTCTACGAGGCGTTCCTGTCCATACTTGAGGTCCACGGCTACGTTGCGATTTCCACAGGCGATGTCATCAAGGTCCTGCCCGACGCGAGTGCCAGGACCTATCCGGGTTACCTGTCGACCGATGGCGCCGGCGCCGATGACATAGTCACCCAGGTCATACAGGTGCAAAACGTCGGCGCCGCGCAGCTGGTGCCAATCCTGCGGCCGTTGATACCGCAATACGGGCACCTCGCTGCGCATAACGGATCCAACATGCTGATCATTTCCGACCGCGCGCACAACGTAGCCCGCATGGTGGAAATCATACGTCGCATCGATTTGTCGAACGATGAGGACATCGAAGTCGTACCGTTGCAGCACGCTTCTGCGGCGGAGGTCGTACGGGTGCTGACGGCATTGACCCAGGTACCGCGCGCCGACGGCATTCCGGTTACCACGAGCCTGGTGTCCGACGCGCGCACCAACAGCGTGCTCATCGGCGGCGAGCGCAGCCAGCGATTGCGCTTGCGAGCCCTGATCGCGCACCTCGACACTCCATTGCAGGATGGCGGCGACACGCAGGTACGTTACCTGCGTTACGCAGACGCCGAGGAACTGGCGACCAAATTGCAGCAGCACTTTACGCAACAGGCCACCGCAGGCGCCGCGGCTGCCACCGGGAGCGCCGAACAGGTTGGCGTCTGGGCCGATACGCAAACCAATGCAATCATCGTCAATGCACCGCCCAAGATGATGCGCTCGTTGATGGGCATCGTCGACAAACTCGATATCCGGCGTGCACAAGTGCTGGTTGAAGCCATCATCGTCGAAGTCATCGCCGGCAAGAGCTCCGACCTCGGCGTGACCTGGGCGGTCGACGGCAGCGGTGACAACGCCGCGGTCGGCGTCACCAATTTTCCGCCGGAGATCGGCGTTGTGCAGCTGGCCGGCGCCATCAGCGGTGATGGCGACACGGTCACGGACCCCACCAGCCTGATCGGCTCAGGGATCACGCTGGGAGTTGGGCGCATTTCCGACAGTGGCACCAGTTTCGCTGCAATCCTGCGCGCACTTCAGGGCGATGCAGATACCAACATCATTTCCACCCCGACAATTGTCACGACCGACAATGAAGAAGCCAGCCTGAACGTGGGCCAGGAAGTGCCATTCGTCACCGGTTCGTACTCCAATACAGGCGGTGGCGCCGGTGGCGCTGTCAATCCGTTTCAGACGGTCGACCGCCAGCAGGTCGGTGTCAAGCTTGTGATCACGCCGCAGATCAACGAGGGCGATTCCCTGTTGCTCAAGATCTCGCAGGAGATTTCCAACATCGCACAGTCCTCGGAAGGCGCGGTCGACCTCATTACCAACCAGCGCATCATAGAAACCACGGTTATCGTCGAGGACGGCGCCATCCTTGTGCTGGGCGGGCTGCTCGAGGACACGCTGCGTGAAAGCGACCAGCGTGTGCCGATCCTCGGCAGCATCCCGCTGCTCGGCGCATTGTTCCGCAGCCGTACGACCGACAAGGTCAAGACCAACCTGATGGTCTTCATCCGGCCCAAGATACTGCGTGACGAAATGCAGATGGCCTACGAGACCAACGCCAAGTACAACTACATTCGCGATGTGCAGCAACAAGGTCGCGGCGGCAAGGGTGGCCGGGTGGCGCTCATGCCGGGCGAGCCACGGCCGGTCCTTCCGCCACTCGAATCCTATGACCAGCCGAAGGGTCCCGTGATCGACCTGCGGATCCCCGAAGAGGATGGGTCCACCGAAGAAACGGAGCAGTGAGCAGCAGCGGATCCATGGAGTTACCGGCTGAAATCGTGCTGGCAACGGAACAACCGGATCTGGCCGACGGGCAACAGATTCCGCGTACCCTGCCGTTTTCCTTTGCCAAGCGCCACGGTGTCCTGATCCGGGACATAGCCGATGGGCGTGCCGACACCGTCTACCGCAGCGGCGCCTCTCCCCTGAGCCTCGCCGAAGCCCGTCGTTTTGCCGGTGTACCGTTGCAGTGGACGCGTGTGTCAGGCGACGCCTTCGACGCGATACTGCAGCAGTGTTACGAGCAGGGTTCGCACAAGGCCATGCAGATGGCTGGCGATTTCGACGGCCAGACGGACCTGTTGCAGGTTGCGCAGGATCTTCCCGAGCCGTCCGACCTTTTGGAAAGCGACGATGATGCCCCGATCATACGGTTCATCAATGCCGTGCTGACCCAGGCGGTCAAGGACAATGCGTCCGACGTTCACATCGAGCCTTACGAGAACCGTCTCGTGGTTCGATTTCGTATCGATGGCGTACTGCAGGAAGTTCTGCAAACCCGCCGTGCCGTTGCCCCGCTGATCGTGTCACGCATCAAGGTCATGTCGAAGCTGGACATCGCGGAAAAACGCCTGCCGCAGGATGGCCGGATTTCGCTGCGCATTGCCGGACGTGCGGTCGACGTGCGCGTGTCGACGATGCCTTCGGGTCACGGCGAACGGGTCGTGCTGCGATTGCTGGACAAACAGGCGGGCCGGCTGGACCTGACATCACTCGGCATGGATGACAAATCACTCGCAGTGATGGATGACCTGATCCACAAGCCTCACGGCATCATTCTCGTCACAGGGCCGACCGGTTCCGGAAAGACCACCACACTCTATGCGGCACTGGAGCGCATCAACGACAACAGCCGCAATATCATGACGGTGGAAGATCCGATCGAGTACTTTATCGACGGTATCGGACAGTCTCAGGTCAACACCAAGGTGGAAATGACCTTCGCGCGTGGACTGAGGGCAATCCTGCGCCAGGATCCCGACGTCGTCATGGTCGGCGAAATTCGTGATCTCGAAACGGCCGAGATTGCAGTGCAGGCCAGCCTCACGGGGCACCTTGTGTTGTCGACGCTGCATACCAATACCGCGGCCGGTGCCGTGACGCGTCTCCGCGACATGGGCGTTGAACCTTTCCTGCTGTCGTCCAGCCTGATCGGCGTACTGGCACAGCGGCTGGTACGCGTGCTGGATGAAGACACCAAGGTCGCTTATACGGCCAGGGAGTATGAATGCCGTACACTGAAAATGGACACGGCCAGTCCACCCACCTTGTACCGGCCCGGCCTCGAGGACGGCAATGGCTACCGCGGACGGACCGGCATCTACGAACTGATCGCCGTCGATGACAAGATGCGTACCATGATTCACGATGGCGTCAGCGAGCAGGAGCTGGAACGGTATGCCAGGACACGCGGCCCGAGTATTCGCGATGATGGAAATCGCCGCGTACTTGCCGGGACCACGACGCTCGAAGAGGTTCTGCGCGTCACGCGCGCCGACTAGGTGCGTGCATCGAGGCTAGGCAATGGGTGCATTTGAATACGTCGCACTGGACAAGTCCGGCAAGGAATCGCGCGGCCTGCTGGAAGGCGATACGCCAAAGCATGTTCGTCAGATCCTTCGCGACAGGCAGCTACTGCCGGTCAGTGTCACCGAGATCGCGCAGAAGGAATCGAAACGCCAGACCACCAGTTTCACGATGCGCCGCGGCCTGTCCGCGAGCGATCTGTCGCTGCTGACCCGGCAGCTTGCGACCCTGTCGCAGGCCGGACTTCCACTTGAAGAGTCCTTGCTCGCCGTAAGCCAGCAAAATGAAAGTCCGCGCGCCAAGAGCATCATGCTGGGCGTCCGGTCCCGGGTTCTGGAAGGCCATACGCTGGCCGATGGACTCGGTGATTTTCCGCAGGCATTTCCGGATCTCTATCGTGCGACCGTCGCCGCAGGCGAACAGTCCGGCCATCTCGATGCGGTGCTGGAACGGCTGGCGGAATTCACCGAGACGCGACAGCAGCTGCAGCAGCAGGTGCGAAATGCCCTGATATATCCCATTGCGCTTGTCGTCACCGCGGTCGCAATCATCAGTTTCATGCTTGCTTACGTGGTGCCGAAGGTTGTCTACATATTTGAAAATTACAACCAGCAATTGCCGATACTGACTCGAATCCTGATCGCATCGAGCGATTTCATACGAGATTACTGGGCCGCCATCATCGTGGTCCTGGTCGCATTGTTCTTTGGCATTCGGCAACTGCTGAAACGGGAGGGGCCGAAGCGGCGCTATCACATGGCGTTGCT
>JAKEGN010000322.1 GCA_022615525.1 Woeseiaceae bacterium | reverse complement strand
GATTTCACTCGAAGTCACGATCGTTGCCGACCCGGATCGCCGCATCGAAGCACCGGAAGAGGCTTCCTACCTTGCGCAAGCCAGTCAGCGTGGTGCGGGCAACACGCAGGAGGCAACGCGACCGGGTGCGCCGCTGCAAAGCAGTTCTCCGCTGGACAATCCGGGTGCTGACGACGGCGACAGCCTGCTGGATGCCCGAACGCACGAGAGGGTCGCCGATCAGCTCATTGCCGCAAGAGCCGAGCAGGCGCAGCAGGTGACCGACCTGCCCCGCGACCGGCCGCGGCCCGAGCAGAGTACGGCAATCGCACTGGAATCGGGCAGTGAATCGAGCCTGCCGCTGCCGCGTGATGACGAGGCCAACTTGCGCATCCGGCACGACAATCCACGGCAACTGTTGACCAGTGTCGATACCAAGGAATCGAATGTCGCCGGTTACCTGGACCGCTGGAAAAGAAAAATCGAAACCATCGGCGTAAATTATTTTCCGGAGAAGGGCATCATCCAGGGCCTGACCGGAAGTCCGACTCTCGAGGTCACCATCGATGCGTCGGGCCAGCTTGGCGAGGTGATCGTGCGCAACAGTTCGGGGTCGAAGATCATCGACCAGGCGGCACTTAACATACTTCGCCGCGCGGCACCCTTCGAACCGTTTCCGGAGTCGATTCGCATCGATTTCGATCAACTGCGATTTGCCTACAAGTGGCAGTTCTCGGAAGTCGGCATAGAAACCACCGCCAGCACCAACTGACCGCCTCCGCCGGCTTGTGCCGCGCGATTCCAGGGCTGATACTTGGCCGATGGATTTTGAGGGTTCTCTCAGCAACCAGCTCCTGATCGCCATGCCCGGCATGTCCGATCCCAATTTCAACAGCACAGTCACACTCATTTGCGAGCACAATGCCGACGGTGCGCTCGGCATTGTGATCAATCGGCCGTTGAATCTGAGTCTCGGCGGTCTGCTGGCCCAACTGGATGTCAGGAACGCGAGCGCGGAGGCTGCAATGCTCCCCGTGATGAACGGCGGCCCTGTGGCTCGCGAGCGCGGCTTCGTGCTGCACGAACCCGGCGGAGCGTTCGACAGTTCCGTCGGCGTCAGCGGCGACATACAGCTCACGCTGTCACGCGACGTGCTCGATGCCATCGCCGCCGGCCGAGGCCCGACGAAATCGCTGGTCGCGCTCGGATATGCAGGCTGGGATGCGGGCCAACTCGAGTCCGAAATGCTCGAAAACACCTGGCTCAGCGTTCCTGCCAGCAAGGAACTCGTTTTCGATGTGCCGTTTGCCGACCGCTGGACCTACGCGGCGCGTACGCTGGGCATCGACATCAGCCGCGTTTCGACCCATGCCGGTCACGCCTGAACCCAGGCCGGAAACCATCATCGCATTCGATTTCGGACTGCGCCGCATCGGTGTGGCGGTGGGCCAGCAGGTCACGAAGTCGGCCAGCGCCATCGGCGTCGTCGCGAACGGCACTTCAGGTCCCGACTGGCGCAGCATCGGGCAAATCATTGCCGAGTGGAAACCGGCGCGGCTCGTGGTCGGGCTGCCGACGCAGCCCGACGGCACGCCGGCGCGGCTCACGGCCCGCGTCATGCGCTTCATGGACGAGCTGCACCGCTACGGCAGGCCGGTGGAATCCATGGACGAGAATTTCTCGTCTTGGGAAGCAGGCCGCCTGCTTGCCGAACAGCGTGCAACCGGCCGCCGCGGCCGCGTGCGAAAGGAGGACATTGACAGCACCGCGGCGGTCCTGATCGCGGAGCGCTGGCTGGGCCGGGACGGGATGGCAAATGCAAAGGAAAACCAGTCGAATCTCGTATAAGATGCGCGCGCCATGCCCGTAACCGAACTCTTCGAACAAGCGCCGGTCGTCGCGGACGCGCGTTTGCAGTTGACCCCTGGCGGCCGACTGCGACATCTGCTCACGCTCAACGGCCTCAAGCGCTCGATGCTGACCGCACTGCTGGACCAGTCCGAAGCGTTCCTGAGCCCCCTCGGTGATGCCGTGATTCGCTCCCGGAGCCTTGCCGGCAAGACCGTAGCGAATCTTTTTTTCGAACCCAGCACGCGCACCCGCGCATCCTTCGACCTCGCGGCAAAACGTCTCGGCGCCGACGTGCTCAATCTTGACGTGAACATGTCGTCGCGGAAAAAAGGCGAGAGCATTCTCGATATGATCTACACACTGCAGGCGATGCAGGTAGACATTTTCGTCGTGCGCGATGCAAGCGCTGGAGTGCCTGCTTATATCGCACGGCATGTCATGGATCACGTCAGCATCCTGAACGCCGGCGAGTCCGATGTGTCACACCCGACCCAGGGGCTCCTGGATTTGCTGACCATAAGGCAGTGCAAGGGGTCGTTCGAAAAACTGGTCGTGGTGGTAGTCGGCGATGTTGCGCATTCCCGCGTCGCCCGTTCGCTCGCCAGCGGACTCGACACCATGGGCGTCGGCGAGCTGCGTCTCGTATCGCCGAAATCGCTGGCGCCAGATCCTGCCGATTTCCCGCGCGCACGAATCCTGCACAAACTTGACGACGGCATTCGCGGAGCAGATGTCGTGATGGCTCTGCGAATCCAGCGTGAGCGAATCGGCAACCTCGATGGCATTCCCGGGATCGACGAATACTTCGCGAACTACGGCGTCAGCAGTGAGCGCATGAAACTCGCCGCACCGGATGCGATCGTCATGCACCCGGGCCCGATGAACCGCGGCATCGAAATAGAATCCAGCCTGGCCGACAGTCCGCGCTCCATGATCACACGACAGGTGACGAACGGCCTGGCCGTACGAATGGCCATACTGACCGCCGTTTCCCAAACCGTGGACGCACGGTGAGCCCGGGCGGACGTTCGGCAACCGCGCAAAGCCAGCGTGGATCCCTGTTCGTCGAGGAAGCTGTCGTCACCGATACCCGGCAATACGATGGCAACCAGTTCGTGCTGCGACTGTACTCTCCGAAATGCGCGGCAGCGGCGACGGCAGGTACGTTCATTCATTTGCGTTGCGATGAGTCGATACCGATGCGACGACCGCTGTCGATCATGCGCGCAAATGCAGAGGAAGGATCGATCGAGGTTTTGTTCAAGATCGTCGGCGACGGCCTGAAAGCGCTCGCAAAGCGGCAGCCCGGAGACAGGTTGAGCAGCATAGGTCCGATCGGCAGGGGATTTGCCGTCCGCAATGCGCGGCCTCGCGCCGTGCTGATCGGCGGCGGGGTAGGCATTCCGCCGATGATATTCCTGGCGGAGCAGATGCATCGTCAGGGCTGGCGGCCCCTGCCGCTGGTGCTTATGGGCTCCGAGCTTCCCTACCCGTTTGCCTGCCGCCGCTCCAACCTGGCCGCAGGCTGGGCGGACGGCGGAACTTTCCAGACCATAGCGTCGCTGGAAGACCTGGGAGTTTGCGCGCGCCTGGCGAGCCAGGCCGGCTTTGCGGGGGCGTATCGCGGCTACGTCTCCGATCTGGCGAGTCGCTACCTCGGCTCGCTCAGCGCCGGCGAACTTGCAGAAACGGAGCTATTCGCTTGCGGCCCGGCGCCAATGCTCAGGGCCGTGGCGAAGCTCGCCGGTGATTTCGGCCTGCCGTGCCAGATCGCCCTCGAGGAATACATGGCCTGTGCCGTGGGCGGTTGCGCAGGATGCGCCGTACGTATCACCACCGGCGACGGGCCCGCGATGAAGCGCGTTTGCGTCGATGGTCCCGTGTTCGAGGCGAGCCAGGTATTCCCCGCCGGTTGACGGGCGACTCCCGCGGACGACTCAGCCGCCGAAGTTGACCTTGGCCTCGAGGTTCGAACGGGAATCGGCATGTACCATCGCCTCTTCCAGCGTGATAGTGCCCGCCTTGTAAAGATTGAGCAGGGCTTCGTCGAAGTTCTGCACGCCCTTCTCACTGCTGTCCTTGAGCGCTTCCTTGACCGCGGAAATGTCGCCCTTCAGGATCAGGTCCTTGATATGCGGCGTGTTCAACATCAATTCTATCGCCGCCACGCGCTTGCCGTTGCGCGAGCGTACCAGCCTCTGGGAAATGATCGCGCGCAGGTAATGCGCCAGGTCCATGAACACCTGCGAGTGCTGTTCCTGAGGAAACATGTTGATGATCCGGTCGAGAGTCTCCGGTGCATTGTTCGAGTGCAACGTCGCCAGCACGAGGTGGCCGGTGCCCGCCATATCGATCGCTGACTGCATTGACTCACGATCGCGGATTTCGCCAATCTGGATGACGTCCGGAGCCGCGCGCATCGCGCTCCGCAGCGCCCGCCCGTACGATTTCGTGTCGAGCCCCACTTCACGCTGATTGACGATCGACTGCTTGTTGGGGTGCAGAAACTCGATCGGGTCTTCGACAGTAATGATGTGCGACGAAGTCTTTTCGTTGCGATGATTGATCATCGCGGCGAGCGTCGTCGACTTGCCGTTACCGCTCGCCCCGACCATCAGAACCAGGCCGCGCTTCAGCATGACCAGGTCCTTGAGCTGCTCGGGCATGCCCAGCTCGTCCAGGTTCGGCATTTCCGCGGTAATGTATCGCAATACCATCGCGACATTGCCGCGCTGGTGGAACACGTTCACGCGAAACCGGCCCAGGCCGGGTTCGGAAATTGCAAAATCCACTTCCAGTTCACGGGTAAACTGATCCAGCAACTCCTCGGTCATCAACTCGATCGCCGCCTGCTTGACCATTTTTGGGGTCATCTCGAGCTTGTTGACCGGCATGATCTTGCCGTCAATCTTGATCTTCGCCGGTGCAAACGGCGCAAAAAAAAGGTCGGACGCCTTTTTCTCGACCATCAGTTTGAATAGCGGTTTGACGTTCATCCGTTTGCCTCACCTATGCCGTGGACGCGCTCAGAAAGTCCTGGCCGTGTCCTCTTCCATGATTCTGAGGCTTTCCGACTGGTGATCGGCAAGCGAGGAATCCCGTTTGCTCTCCAGCTTGACGCGCAACCGCAGTTCGTTCTTCGAATCCGCGTTCCGCATCGCCTCCTCGTAAGATATATGCCCTTCCTCGTAGAGTGCGAACAGGGCCTGATCGAACGTCTGCATCCCAAGACGGGTCGACTTGGCCATGATTTCCTTGATCTGCCCCACTTCGCCCTTGAATATCAGGTCTGCGATCAGCGGCGTATTCAGCATGATCTCCATGGCGGCAATTCGTCCCACGCCGCTTTCGCGCGGAATCAGCCGTTGGGATACGAACGCCCGCGTATTCAGGGATATATCCATCAGGAGCTGGGCGCGGCGCTCTTCAGGGAAGAAGTTGACGATGCGATCGAGCGCCTGGTTCGCACTGTTCGCATGCAGGGTAGCGAGACACAGATGCCCGGTCTCGGAAAACTGTATGCCGTACTCCATCGTTTCGCGGTCACGGATTTCGCCGATCAGGATGACATCCGGCGCCTGGCGCAGGGTATTTTTCAGCGCAGCGTGCCAGGAATCGGTATCTACCCCGACTTCCCGCTGGGTAATTACGCATCCCTGGTGGGGGTGTACGTACTCCACGGGGTCCTCGATCGATACGATATGGCCCTTGGAATTCTGGTTGCGGTGACCAATCATCGCCGCCAGCGTCGTCGACTTGCCGGAACCGGTACCGCCGACAACGATCACCAGTCCGCGCTTGTTCATCACGACGTCTTTCAGGATCGGCGGCAAATCGAGATCCTCGAGCGTCGGAATTTCCGTCGTGATCGTGCGAAGCACGGCTCCGATCATGCCCTGCTGGATGAATGCGCTGACGCGAAATCGTCCGATGCCCTGCGGCGCGATCGCAAAATTGCATTCCTTGGTGGCATCGAACTCCTTGATCTGCTTGTCGTTCATGATGGAGCGCACGATCATCGCCGACTGGTCTGCCGTCAAAGGCGTATCCGTCGCCTTGTGAATGGTACCGTCGACCTTGATCGCCGGTGGAAAACCGGCCGTGATGAAAAGGTCGGACCCGTCTTTCTCGACCATTTTTCGCAGCAAATTCTGGGTCAGCCGTACCGCTTGTTCGCGTTCCATTGTCCTGTCACTCCTCTCTCCGCCTCCGGCAATCTTCCGTATGCCGTCAGAAATTTTCCTTGTTTACCGCGCGGAAGCGTGCCTCTTCCTTGTTGATGAGGCCTTTGGTCATCAGTTCATGCAGATTCTGGTCGAGGGTCTGCATACCCACGGCACCGCCCGTCTGGATCGACGAATACATTTGCGCGATCTTGCCTTCGCGGATCAGGTTCCGGATGGCGGGTGTACCGATCATGATTTCGTGAGCGGCTATGCGTCCGCCACCGATCTTTTTCAGCAGCGTCTGCGAAATGACCGCTCGCAGCGATTCCGACAACATCGCGCGCACCATTTCCTTTTCCGCCGCGGGGAATACGTCGACGATGCGATCGATGGTCTTCGCTGCTGAACTCGTGTGCAGGGTGCCGAAGACCAGGTGGCCGGTCTCGGCGGCCGTCAGTGCGAGCCGGATCGTTTCGAGGTCCCGAAGCTCGCCGACGAGGATGACGTCCGGATCCTCTCGCAACGCCGAACGCAGGGCCTCGTTGAACCCCAGGGTGTCGCGATGCACTTCCCGCTGGTTGACCAGCGATTTCTTGCTTTCGTGTACGAATTCGATCGGATCCTCGATGGTAAGAATATGATCCGGCTTGTTGTCATTGACATAGTCGACCATGGCTGCGAGCGTCGTTGATTTTCCGGACCCGGTAGGCCCGGTAACCAGGACGATGCCGCGAGGATGCATGGCCAGGTCCTTGAAAATCTTCGGTGCGCCGAGATC
>JAKEGN010000321.1 GCA_022615525.1 Woeseiaceae bacterium | reverse complement strand
CAGTGATCCGGACGCACAGGCACGATCCGGGCTGAGGGCTCTGAGCTGTGTATTAAGCAGCTAGTGCGTAGTTGTCGTCGTTGGCAACTATAGTTTTACAGCTGGATTAACGAGGTGGTCTGTTCCTCGGCATGCACCCGGAGTTTCGCGACCCACGTCGAAGCCATGTCGCCCCCTGATGGTCAAGTCCGACCGCTAACTCCTGGCCGGATCCGACATCGCTAGTGTAGGGGCGCCATCCCAAAAAACAATTGCCGCGGGTGACAATTGCGAACTTGCTACCCATACCGAAGCAATTTAGAATTTGCGCTTTCGATTCCGTAGCAATTTGCTGAAAGCCTCGTGACCAAAGGGATACAGCGCCTCAGAACCGCCGCTACCAGCAAATCCATGGCGGGAGCCTTGGACATGTTCGGCCAGAAATGGGCCTTGCGTGTGATCTGGGAATTGCGAGTCGGGCCGCTGAATTTCCGTGCGCTGCAGGCGGCTTGCGGGGACGTATCACCGAGCGTCCTGCAGCGGCGACTGCACGAACTGAGGCGACTCGGGCTGATCGAGAAGATCCCGCGTCTCGGATACCGGCTGAGTGCCGGGGGCGAGCGCCTGTTCCAGGTGCTGGTAATGCTGAACAAATGGTCGGGCGATTATCGGCCCGGCCTGCAGCCGGATGACAATTTAGATTAGCTAGTGACGTTAACTGATTGTAATTATTGATTTACACCTTTGAGTACACGCGCTTTCTGCCGCTGCCAGTCGCGGTCTTTCAAAGTCGCTCGCTTGTCATGCTGTTTCTTGCCTTTGGCGAGGCCTATGGTCAGCTTGGCCTTGCCTTTTTTCCAGTTCAGGGACAGGGGCACCAGCGTATAGCCTTTTCGTTCCACGTCGCCGATCAGGCCGTCGAGCTCGTGACGGTGCATCAGCAGTTTTCGCGTACGGGTCGGGTCGGGGTGGATATGAGTGGATGCGGTGCTCAATGGCGAGATGTGGGCCCCAAGCAGCCAGGCCTCGCCATCGCGCAAGTGTACGTAGCTTTCCGTCAGCTGGGCGCGGCCGGCCCGAAGGCTTTTGACTTCCCAGCCTTCCAGCGCTATGCCGCACTCGTAGTCGGCCTCGATGAAATAGTCATGCCGCGCCTTGCGATTGACCGCAATGGCAGACGTTGATGGCTTCTTTTCTTTGCTTGCGGTCATGGCTCATTTCGTCGACGCTGGGTAGCGCCAAGAGGCGGCGAGGCGCGGCGATTATACGGGATGCTCGCATGACTTTGGCCGGAATGGCTTTGTTGTAACAGTCCTGAATCTGATCCAGAATCGCGCCTTCTCACCCGCCCAGAGATCAGAATGACAAAAGAAGAAGCGGCCAAAAAGGCGCCACGAATCTCTTTGCACGGGCACTGGTCGTCTCGCATGGCCTTTGTGCTCGCGGTCACCGGGTCCGCCGTCGGTCTCGGCAATGTGTGGAAGTTTCCCTACATTACGGGAGAGAACGGCGGCGGTGCGTTCGTCGTCGTGTACCTGTTTTGCGTGTTCCTGATCGGCATGCCGGTGATGATGTCGGAAGTGCTGATTGGCCGCCGCGGGCGCAGGAACCCGGTAGCCACCATGTCATTGCTGGGAGAGGAAGAAGGCAGTTCCCGTCGGTGGGGCCTGCTCGGCAGCCTGGGCGTCATTGCCGGAATACTCATCCTTTCCTACTACAGCGTCATCGCAGGCTGGACGCTTGCCTATACGTACAAAAGTGCTGCCGGCAATTTTGCCGGGGGGTCTGCTGCGGATATCACCGCGATATTCGACACCTTCACCGGCAACTGGCTGGAGGTCGGCGTAGCTCACACCGTCTTCATGGCGCTGAACATAGTGGTCGTTGCACGTGGCGTGGAGCGAGGCCTCGAACAAGCTGTACGCTTCATGGTTCCGGCCTTGTTCGTGCTCATGCTCATACTGCTCGGATACTCGATCAATTCCGGGCATTTTGCGGAAGGAGCGGCGTTCCTGCTCACACCGAATTTCGCAGCGCTGACCTGGGATAGCGTGCTGGTAGCCATGGGCCAGGCGTTCTTCACACTGAGTATCGGCATGGGAGCCGTCATGGCCTACGGCGCCTACCTGCCGGCCGAGACCTCGATCACCGGCGCGTCTGCTTCCGTCGTGATTGCCGACACGACTATTTCGATGCTTTCGGGCCTCGTGGTCTTCACGCTGGTCTTCGCCAATGGCCTGAATCCGGGGCAGGGTCCGGGGCTGGTATTTGTCACGCTGCCGCTGGCTTTCGGCCAGATGGCAGGCGGAACCTTTTTTGCCACCGTATTTTTCGTGTTGCTGATCTTCGCTGCGTGGACTTCGGCCATCGGATTGATGGAGCCGGCGGTCGCGTGGGTCGTCGAACGTTTTCACAAGACGCGCGTACAGGCAGCCACCATGGTGGGCAGCCTGATCTGGGCGCTCGGTTTCGGCACGGTCTTCTCATTCAACGTGCTCGCCGACGTCAGGTTCCTGAAAGGTACGATCTTCGAGAATGTCGATCACCTGACCAGCAATATCATGTTGCCGCTGGGCGGCGTATTCATCACGGTCTTCGCCGGTTGGGTCATGTGCAGAAACTCGACCGCCGACGAACTCGGCGGGGCAGGTCCAACCTACAGCCTGTGGCGATTCCTGGCGCGCTATCTCGCTCCGATCGCGATCATTTTCGTGTTCCTGAAAGCGGTCGGATTGTTGCCGGATCTTGCGGGCAGCTGACAGCGGCCTGAACGATGAGGAAAGTTCGCCGAAGCGCGCTGGTTCCGTATTCGACGCGCGAAATGTTCGTACTCGTGGACGATGTCGAAGCGTATCCCGAATTCCTGCCGTGGTGCCACGACACAGAAGTGCACAGCCGAAGCACGGAAATAGTCGAAGCGACTCTCGAGTTGCACAAAGGCTCGGTCAGCAAGCACTTCACGACGCGAAACCGGCGCAAGGAATTCGAATCCATTGCTATCGAGCTGGTCGGCGGTCCATTCAGCCATTTGTCCGGCGGCTGGCAGTTCAGGGAACTCGGCGAAACGGGCAGCAAGGTCCTGCTCGAACTCGACTTCGAATTCTCGAGCCTGATCGTCGACATGATGTTCGGTGCCTATTTCGAGGATACCTGCAACTCCCTGGT
>JAKEGN010000320.1 GCA_022615525.1 Woeseiaceae bacterium | reverse complement strand
TCGATCGACGCTCGACGTCGGCAACAACGCGATCGTCCGCCAGAGATTTCAGGCCATCGAGCAGGCGCTCGCGGCCTGATTTATTGCTACATTGAGGTTAGTTGACAGAATAATGGTTCACACCATCAAGCCGAAGAAACGTCCGCGTCATCAGCGGGTTTTTCTACAGGCTCGTTAGGCGGCACCCGCTCATTGACACGTGTAACGTATCACGTTACGCTTGTGACCGTGATCAGAGGCTTCAAACACAAGGGACTGGAACGCTTCTTCCTGAAAGGTACCAAGGCTGGGATTCAAGCTGCTCATGCCACGAAGCTTCGTTTGATACTGTCGCGACTCCATGCCTCTATTGCGCCTAAGGATATGGACTTGCCCGGGCTTTACCTGCACCAACTCAAAGGGGCGTCTCGTGGTACTTGGTCAGTGCGGGTGAGTGGAAATTGGCGTGTAACCTTTCGATTTGAAGGACCAGATGCGCTCGACGTGAACTACGAGGACTACCATTAACGATGACTATGCAAATGCACAATCCACCGCACCCTGGTGAGGTACTGCGGGAGTTTTGTATGGAGCCACTGGGGCTAAGTGTCACAGAAGCTGCCGAGGGTTTGGGGGTGAGTCGGAAGACGCTCTCCGCGGTACTCAATGGGCGCGCTGGAATTAGCCCGGAGATGGCCCTTCGTCTGTCTATTGCGTTTGACACGTCGCCGGAAAGCTGGTTGAACCAGCAGACTCAGTACGATTTGTGGCTGGCCGGACGGGAAAAGAAGAAGCTTCGAGTTAAAAGGCTATGTGCCGCCTAACAATGCGCTGCACCCGCCACTTGACCATTGCCTCCCTGCGCTGCCGCTCCCGTCGGCAATCGTCAAGTGCAGGTGAGCTCAAGCGTTGAGGCCCCACGTGAGCCCGCCTGCGTCAGCGCTATCGAAGTCGCATCAGACTCTCGGTCTACTTGGTTGGACGTCACTCACGTTCACCGCGGCGGCTCTGGGCGCATTCGCATCAGCCGACGCAAGCGCGTTCTACGCTGAACTCGCTCGACCGTCCTGGGCGCCGCCCGGTTGGCTATTCGGCCCTGTTTGGTCCGCCCTGTATGTCATGATGGCTGCATCCGCCTGGTTGGTGTGGCGGGACCGTGGTTTCGCCGGAGCCCGGACGGCGCTTGTTCTGTTCGTTGTGCAGTTGGCTGCGAATGCAGTGTGGAGCTGGCTGTTCTTTGCCTGGCGCCAAGGAGGCCTGGCCTTCGCGGAGGTTCTGATTCTATGGTGCCTCATCGTCGCGACAACCGTTGCCTTTCAGCGCATCAGCATCCTCGCCGCAGTCTTGCCGTACCCGTATTTGGCGTGGTCCACGCTCGCTTCGGCGTTGACGTTCGCCATCTGGAGATTGAATACTGGGGTCCTATGACAAACTCGTGCCTGGGGCCTGACAAGCAGATGCAGCAAGCATAATATGGACAAACTGGTTCTGTGTTGGCGGCACCAGCACAACCAAGTACGATAGGAGGGCCCGCGAATGAAAAGAAAATTGTCGTTATCGGTGGTCATTTTATGCACCAGCATACTCACCGGAACATCGACCCTGGCGGGTGACGACGTCGAAAGTTCAACGGCGACCATTGAGGTCAAAGCCGCCAGCGATTTTGTCGCGCAGGATGAAAACGCCGTCATTCTGGATGTCCGAACGCCGCTTGAATTCCAGGCGTCCCACATCAGCGGAGCCGTAAATGTTAACGTGCAGGACGAATCATTCGAAAGCATGGTCGCCGCACTGGATCCACAAAAGACCTATATCGTGCATTGCACAAAGAATCCTGTGGACGGCAGATCGAGTCGCGCACTGGAAACCCTGGAAAGGCCTGGCTTCAAGCACCTGTACAGCCTGGAGGGTGGATATGTGGCCCGGAAAGAAGCCGAACTGCCGCTGACAGAAGAAACAAACTGAAATCAAACGGAGGTGTGAAATGTTGAAGGCGCTGTCAGTACTCGCGTCGGTTCTTTGGCTCCTTGCCTGTGCTTCCGTATCGGCACAGGAGCAAGCGCTGGCTTACACGTTCGAGAATCCCCAGCTGCAGTGGGGACCCTGCCCGCCGTTTCTCCCGGCCGGTTGCGAAATCGCGGTGCTTCATGGCGATCCATCATTGCCAAACGTGGATATCTTTTTCAAAGTGCCGGCGGGCTCGATGATCCCCAGTCACACGCACACATCGGCGGAGCGCATGATTCTTGTTTCGGGTCGGATGGAAGTCACTTACGAAGGCCAGTCCCCGGTAACGCTGAAAGTGGGCTCGTACGCGTACGGACCGGCGGGAAAACCGCACACGGCGACATGTGCCGAGGGGGTTCCTTGCGTGCTGTTTATCGCTTTCGAGGCCCCGCTCGACGCAATACCCACAGAAGGCGCTGCCGAGTAGATACTCGCTGACAGCTTGCGGGCGACGGCCTCGCGTCGCGAAGTCGCCATCGAACCAGGGCGGTGGACCGCAACGTGAATACTGACGACAAGCGCATCACGGTCGCGTCCCTGCTCGCCGGGAAATTGCGAAAAGAGATTGTGGACCTGGCCAAGCCCCTGGATGAGCGTTGTCAATTGTCGCTTTCTCTTTCACTGGAGCCGTGGATCGAGATTTCGGAATCCGGTCGCAGGATCGAGGTTCACATTCGTGAAGGCGGCGACGTTGAACTGCGGGTATTTGTCACGGGACGAAAGCGAAATCCGCACGAAATGCGGCTATGCTGCAAAGACGGCGACCTTGACGCCTTTACTGACTATGTGGCGGTAAACTTTGATGCACTCGTTGCCAGGCTTTCCGGGAACCAAGGGGAAACGCAGGTTGCCGCGGACAAGCTGACTATCTCGCATTGAGTCAGCACCTGCCCAGATCCTGTGGCTGGCCTACGGTGTGACACATATGAAATTTGCCGTATCCGTGTCATCGCCTGCCCCGTTGTAACGCGCAAGGTCCGGATGGGGACAGAGCAGGCGCGTGAACGCTTTGCCCTCCCGCGGAGGCGCGCCCGGCGGGCCCGGCACGATGGGCGGATGGCTGGCGAACAACGCGGCCGGAGACTTGCATTGCCCCGCCTATTCCTCGAGCACGGTGAGCCAGTCGACGAGGTAGGCACCTTCGCCGCCGGCGCAGTGATCCATTCCTGGCACGACGTAGAGCCGAACGCTGTCTGCTACAGCTGCCTCGCCGAGCGTATCGACGACGCGCTCGTAGTACTTCACGGTGCTCGCGTACGGGATGAGGCCGTCGGTCGTGCCGTGGTACAGCAGCAATTTTCCGCCGCGGCCGATGAACGCCGAGATGTCCGGATTGATCGCCGAGAGCTTGCCGTCATCGGCTGCGTCCAGGCGCGGCATATCGGTGTCCACGTCGAACAGCGCCTGATCCCATGCCGGGTCGTTCAGCACCACGTTTTGAATATAGCTTTTGCCAATACTGAAATCCGGCGACGCAAAAAAAGCCCACTCCGGCTCACTGCCCGGCCCGGTACCCGGCATGCGGGTGTGGCCGGACTTGTCGACCACGCCGGCATACAAACGCCGTGCCGCTTCGACCTCCGTTGCAGTCAGGCACTGGGCGGACGGGTCGCTATCACATTGCAATACGCCTGGATCGAAGTCGCAACGCCACGGCTCGGCGATGACGCGATCGGCTACACCGTCCTCGATGTCACAGGCGGCGATGGCGGCCTCCTTGAGGACTCCCAGCTTGTCGAAGCCGAGGCCCTGCGGCCCCAGGTCCCGCGCGATCAGCACGCTCAAGCTCATCAGTGGCGTCCAATCGTTTGCCGGTGCCCCGGCGACAATGGCGTCGTAGTCCTCGGGAAAGCGCTGGGCTTCCTTCAGGCCCTGTCGGCCGCCTGTGGAACAGCCGGAGAAGTAGGAGCCCTCCGGGGCCTGCCCGAAATGCGCCGCCGTGATCGCTTTACCGACGACTGTCAGCTCGTGCACGGCGCGATACTGGAAGTCGGTGAGCTTTTCCGGATGACCGGCGGCCCAGCTGAAATCGCCGCCCCCGCCCTGGTGACCGGTATCCGTGTGCGCCACAGCGTAGCCGCGGGCGAGCGGGTCGGCGAGCGTTGCGTAAATGATCGAGCCGGCCGCCCCGCCATTCCCGGTCTGCATGAACTTGCCATTCCAGCCCTGAACAGGGAGCCACAGCTCGAAGCGGATATCCGAATCCGTTGTTGGCCTGATCGAGCCTGCAACCCGGCAGAATGCCGGCAGGATGGAATAGTCCGCCTGGAAAAAAGGCACTTGCGGCACCGGCGGTTCGAAGACCCCGGGGGCCACGATTTCGGCCATCTCGATGGTCGTGTTGACGATGGGCAGCGCAGCGAGAGCCTCGCAGGCGACCGGCTGCGCCGACTTGCTCGCTTCCTGTGCCGGCGGTGTACAGCCGCTCGCGAAAACCAGGGACATAACGCCGACCAGCGGCAGAAGAATCCGGCTCACTGACCTCATTTCGATTCCTGGGGGTGATACTCACGGAACAGGTAAACAGATTACCACGGGCGCCTGGTCTCAACGCCCACCCACTCTGCCGGCAGCCCTGGTGGCATCTCGTCCGTGCGGCATGGACAAGCCAGGGTTACGGGTT
>JAKEGN010000319.1 GCA_022615525.1 Woeseiaceae bacterium | reverse complement strand
TCCTGATTGCCGCCAGGCACATCTGCGATGCGCGTGAGTATGTCCGCGGTCTGGGCGGCGATGGCGAGGTACTCGAAGAGGCCATTGAAGCCGGCAAGAAGCGCTTCGTCGGGTTCGAGCTGCCGGGCAGGACGCTGGGCGTGATCGGGCTCGGCGCGATAGGCGTACAGGTGGCGAATGTCGCACTTTCGATGGGTATGAAAGTGGTCGGGTTCGATCCGAAGATTACGGTTCGCAGCGCGTGGCAACTTTCACCCGGTGTGCAACAGGTCGATACCCTGGACAACCTGTTCAAGAGATCCGATGCAATAACGGTCCATGTACCGCTGGTGGACGCGACCCGCAACCTCGTCAGCAGAGACCGGCTGGCCCTGATGCCGGACCACGGTATCCTGATCAACTTCGCGCGTGGCGGGGTCGTGGACGATGCGGCGGTAATCGAGGCGCTCAACCGTGGCAAATTGCACGCTTACGTGTGCGACTTTCCGACGCCCGAGCTGATTGCACATCCGAAGGTCATTGCCTTGCCGCACCTCGGTGCATCCACCACCGAGGCCGAGGAGAACTGCGCCATCATGGTCGCGGAGAATATTCGCGAGTTCCTGGAGAACGGCAACATCCGCTCGTCGGTGAACTTTCCGGAAACCGTGATGCCACGGACGGATGCCTACCGGATCACCATTGCGAATGCGAACGTGCCGAACATGGTGGGCCAGATCTCCAGCCGGTTGGGGCATGCAGGATTGAACATCGAGGACCTCCTGAACAAGTCGCAGGGTGAACTTGCGTATACCGTGGTCGATCTCGCCGGACCGGTTTCGGATGAAACACTCGAATCGCTGCGACAGATCAATGGCGTCCTGACTTTGCGAAATCTGGGCAAGCCATTATCCTGACCGCTGTCTCGGGAGTTGATCATGGCCAGGGCACCCAAAGTACAAGCCGCCGTTGCGGATCTCGCTGCCATTCGCAGCCGAATTGACGAGGTTGACCGGCAGATTCAGGAGCTGATAAGCGAGCGTGCCCGCTATGCGCAGCAGGTCGGTGTCAGCAAGGGCGAATTGGCGTCCGCAGTCGACTACTATCGTCCGGAGCGCGAGGCAGAAGTCCTGCGTGGTGTACTCGAGCGCAACAAGGGCCCGCTCCGCGACGAGGAAATGCTGCGCCTCTTTCGCGAAATCATGTCCGCCTGCCTTGCGCAGCAGGAGCCGCTGAAAATCGCCTATCTGGGCCCGGAAGGGACCTTTACGCAGTCGGCCGTGCACAAGCATTTCGGACACTCCGTGCGCGGTTTGCCATTTTCTTCGATCGACGAAGTGTTTCAGGAAGTGGAATGCGGTGCGGCGGATTTCGGTGTCGTGCCAATCGAGAATTCCACCGAGGGCACGGTCAATCACACGCTGGACATGTTCCTCACGTCGCCACTGAAAATCGGCGGTGAGGTCGAACTTCGGATCGAGCAGCATTTGCTCGGCGCGATGACGTCACTGGAGCACGTCGAACGCATTTGCGCTCACCAGCAATCGCTTGCCCAGTGTCGCGGCTGGCTGCGCGAGTACCTGCCGCAGGCGGAATTGATCGGCGTCAGCAGCAATGCAGCCGGGGCGCGGCGGGCACGGGACGAAAAGGGAACCGCGGCGATCGGTGGTGAGGCGGCTGCGGAAGTCTACGATCTGACGATACTTGTCAACAACATCGAGGACAGGTCGGACAATACTACCCGATTCCTCGTGATCGGCCGCGAACTCCTGACGGCCAGCGGCGATGACAAGACGACAATACTGGTGTCCACCTCGGGAACGGGCGGAGCCGGTGTGCTGCACATGCTGTTGCAGCCGTTTTCGGTTCACGGCGTCAACATGACGCGCATCGAATCGCGTCCATCGCGAAAGAAGAACTGGGACTACGTATTCTTCATCGACCTCGAGGGGCATGCGTCGGATGCCGCACTCGCTTCGGCACTCGCTGAACTTGAAAAGAACAGCTCATTGTTCAGAGTCGTCGGCGCTTATCCCAAGGCCGTACGGTAGCTGCCAGGCTGCATGTGCAATCATGCACTTTAGGGTACAACCCTCGACCCTGGCAGGCGGCAATGTTGTTGTTCCGGGCGACAAGTCCATCTCCCACCGGGCCCTGATGCTTGCCGCCATCGCGGAGGGCAGCTCGCAAATCAGTGGCTTTCTCGCCGGCGAAGACTGCCTGTGTACCCTGGCTGCCGTGCGCGCCATGGGGGTGAATGTGGACACTCCTGGCGACACCACCCTGACAGTACATGGTGTTGGCCTGCAGGGCCTGCAAAGGCCCAGCGGGCCGCTGGACATGGGCAATTCCGGCACCGCCATGCGCCTGTTTGCCGGTGTCCTTTGCGGCCAGACTTTCGGCAGCCGCCTGGTCGGAGACGCATCGTTGTCGCAACGGCCGATGGGTCGCGTGATCAAGCCGCTCGAGACCATGGGTGCGCGAATATTGTCGCAGGACGGCAAACCGCCGTTGACCGTGCACGGTGGCCGGCCGCTGCACTGCATTGATTACGAACTGCCGGTGGCCAGCGCGCAGGTCAAATCGGCTTTGTTGCTGGCCAGCCTTTACGCCGACGGCAAGGCCACCTTGACCGAACCCGCGGTCACCCGTGATCACACCGAGCGCATGCTGCAGTCCATGGGCGTGAAACTCGAGGTACGCGGTCGCCGGATCGAGATCGAGGGCCGGCAAAAGTTGCAGGCTGCGGACATACGCGTGCCGGCAGACCTGTCGTCCGCAGCGTTCCTGATTCTTGCAGGGCTCCTTGGCAGGGGCGCCGACATGATCGTGAAGGGTGTCGGCACCAATCCGACGCGCACCGGCGTGATCGACGTATTGCGGCAGATGGGCGGCAGAATTGAGAGTGCGCGTGAGCGACGGCTCGGCCGGGAACCCGTGGCCGACCTGCACGTCAGCCCATCCGAGCTGCACGGTATTGATGTCGACCCCGCCATCGTGCCATTGGCGATTGATGAGTTTCCCCTGCTGTTCGTCGCGGCGGCGCTGGCGAAAGGCACGACGACCTTCGAGGGTATCGGGGAACTGCGAGTGAAGGAAAGCGACCGCATAGCGACGATGGCCAGGGGCTTGAGGGCGCTTGGCATCGCGGTCAGCGAGACGGCGGAGGGGGCCTCGGTGACGGGCGGTCGCATCGAGGGCGGCACCGTCGACAGCTGCGGCGATCATCGCGTTGCGATGGCATTTGCAATAGCCGGGACCGCTGCGCAAGCGCCGGTTACGATCCTGAATACGTCCGCCGTTGCCACCTCTTTCCCGGGTTTCGTGGATAGCCTGCGGTCGGTCGGCGTGGACATAGTCACCGGGGACCAGCCATGAGCAAGACGGTGCCGGTACTCACCATCGACGGGCCAAGCGGCTCCGGAAAGGGCACTATCGCGCGGCGTGTCGCGGAAGCGCTCGGCTGGCACCTGCTGGACAGCGGTGCACTGTACCGCCTCGTTGGATTGGCGGCGGCCCAGCGCGGAATGAGCGATGCGCCGCCGTCAGAGCTCGCGGCAATGGCGCGCGGCCTGGTCATCCGGTTCCTGACCGACGAGGACGGGAACGAGCGGATCCTGCTGGATAGCCGCGATGTCACCGGCGAGCTCAGGACCGAGGAATGTGGCCGGCTGGCGTCGGCGGTCGCGGTATTGCCGGAGATTCGCGAGGCGCTGCAAGCGGTACAGCACGGTTTCCGCAAGCCGCCCGGGCTGGTGGCGGACGGCCGCGATATGGGTACCCACATCTTTCCGGACGCGCAGCTCAAGGTGTACCTGACGGCCAGCGCCGAGGAGCGTGCCAAGAGGCGGCATAAGCAGTTGAAGGACAAGGGTATTGGTGTTAGCCTTGCCGCCCTTTCGCGGGACATAGAGGACCGCGACAGGCGGGATTCGGAGCGCTCCGTTGCCCCGCTGCGGCCTGCCGCCGACGCCCGGGTGCTGGATTCCAGCAAGCTGACGATCGACGATGTAACCCGAACCGTGCTCGAGTGGGCGCGGGAGACATATGCCGCGGGCTAGATTTATGGTGTGAACCGGACGGGATTGTCCGGTTCTTTTTCAATGTCACCGTCCACTGCAGGAAGTAGTGAGACGACAAAAGGTGAGCATCGCGCAAGCGATACTCGGGTCTAATTCAATGTCTGAAAATTTTGCTGATTTATTTGAACAAAGCTT
>JAKEGN010000318.1 GCA_022615525.1 Woeseiaceae bacterium | reverse complement strand
CCGTCCTGAGGAGCCCGACAATCTCAGTCGGAAAATTCCGCGGTCGCCTGGCGGCGCCTGTCGACACTGAGTCGGGTAACATCCGGCCGGGAGTAATGCCCGGCAACATCCAGGTTCTGCCTTTCTTCCAGGACCTTGGAGAGATCGATAGTCGCAATTCGAAGGCGCTCCTTGCCGCACTCAGGCTCGAGTATCCATTCCCCCGAGGGGTCGGCCAGGCAGGAGCCGCCATCGGCCATCAACGCGTCCGCCGTTGATGTCAGCAATTCATGCTGCGGCAGGCCGGCCGGAATGTCGGATGCGCGCATCAGGCCCGATACCGACATGACGTAACAGCGGCCTTCCCGCGCGATGAAGCGAGTAATGTCACTGGTGTTGCGCCGGCTGCCCGGCCAGATGGCGACGTGCAGGTCCTCACCCTGGGCATAGAGGGAGGCTCGCGCCAACGGCAGCCAGTTCTCCCAGCAATTCAGGCCGCCAAGCGTAAACGCGCCCAGTTTGTGAGTGCGCAGGCCGTGACCATCGCCCATCGCCCAGACCAGCCGTTCCTCGTAAGTCGGCATCAACTTGCGATGCACGGAAGCAATCCTCCCGTCCGCGTCGATATACACCATCGAGCAGTACAGGCTGTGGCTGCCCCGGTCCGCTGCGCGCTCCATCACGCCAAGGTACACGGCGATTTTTTTCGTTTTTGCCACAGTGCAAACAGGCCCAAGATCGCCGGCATCGATATCAACGCCTTGCGCCACGTAATGGGCATAGAGTGATTTCTGCACGGCGGAATCGAAACGTGCACCGTCGGTTCTCTCGACCCAGAACGGGTAGCCGGGAACCAGCGCTTCGCCGAATGCAACGAGCCTGCAACCGTCCGCCGCGGCCTTCGCGACGTACTCCGTGACTTTTTCGAGCGTTGCATCGCGCTGCAGCCAGACCGGTGCGACCTGCGCGAGACCGACCGTCAATTGCGTGCTGGTGGTTTTTTTCATGAAGCCGGAAACAAAAAAGACTGACAGGCGAGAGCCTGTCAGGCTTTTTGCCAGTGCTTATTCGAACACGACGCGGAACGTCACACCGTAAGTTCGCGGTTCGTTCGGGTAGCCGCTGTAGCTGCCTGCTTGTGCCACCGACGGAAATGCCTGCATGATGTAGTCGTCACCGTCGAGGTTGCGGGCCCAGACCATGGCCTCGAAGCCGTTGGCCCACTGCAGTCCTATGCTCGCATTGACCGTGTTGACCTCACGTGAGGCGACGTCTTCCGGGACGTTCTCGATGACCTGCACCTTCTTGTCGTAAATGTACTCCGCGCGCACGAAGCCGGTCATGCTGGCACCGAGGTCGAAATTGTAGGTGCCCGAGGTATTCATGCTGAACGGATGCACGCCCGGCACCGAAGTGCCGCTCAGGTCCGTCGGTCCGTCGACGCCGCTCGCACCCGGGAAGGAATCGTATTCCGCGTCCAGCCAGGTGCCGGCGAAAGTGAACTGGAAAGCCTCGACCGGCAGCCAGGTCAGCTCGAGTTCCGCACCCGTCGTCGACTGCGTGCCCGCGTTAGCGAGCGAGAATCCGGTGCCGGTGAAGATGTTCGATTGGAAGCCATCGATTTCCTGGTCGAACAGGGCGATGTTAATGGCGCCGTTTTCGAAATTGGTCTTGATCCCGATCTCGTAAACGGTTGCTTCCTCGGGCCCCGCGTAACGGGTGCCCGCAACCAGGTTATTAAGGCCAAGGCCGGCCGAGTTTATCGCCGCAAGGTCGGATGCGAACGGCCTGGAATCGCGCGACAGGTTCCAGGAGGTGGCCTTGAAGCCGGTGCCGGCGCCGAGGTAGACGTTGATGTTGTCGGTCCAGTCGAAGGCGAGCCGTACAGTCCATGTCGTGTCGCTGTCGCTGGAACTGCCGGGCTCGACCGAGTTCGGGTAGCCGAGGAAGGGCGGCAGGAACTGCAGCGGCTGCAGCGCCAGCAAGGGGTTACAGGCCGGCGGCGGGCTGGTTGCCGAACACGGAGTGACGCTGAGCGCCTGGGCCTGGGCCGCCGCGGCCGGGTTCGCGGCGATATTCGCCGGAGTCGGGGGGAGACCCGTCAACGCGACAAAGATCTGAGCGAAACCGATCTGAGTGAAACTCAAAGCCGAGAAGACGTCGGTGTTGGTCATGTTGACGAAGGCGTCCTTTTCGTCATTGGTGTAGTTGGCACCGAGCGTCAAGGTGACCCGATCCGTCATGTGCCAGTCGACCTGGCCGAAAATCGAATACGCCTGGTCGTCCTGCCCGGCGGATTCGAAATTGCCCTGACCGGCGGCGAAGAACGTGCCTGCAGGCAGGCCGAGGCCCTGCTCCAGCAAGGTGATGTTGCCGAGGGCCAGTATGTCGGCGTAATTGCGGAAGTCGTTGCCATAGTTCAGCACGTTGCTGATCTTCACTTCCTCGTCGAAGAAATAGCCGCCAATCATCCAGTCGAAGTTGCCGTCGCCGGACGAGGTCAGGCGCAATTCCTGGGTCAGTGTGTCGATATCGGTGTCGCCGGAATTGATGCTGATCAACTCGGCGCTGGTGAAATCGACGTCGCTGTTCTCGAATCGTGATTGCGTCCGGAATGCGGTGATCGAGGTCAGCGTCGAAGACGCGAAGTCGTAATCGATCTGCAACGACAGGCCGGTGTTTTCGATGACGTTTTCCGGATTGAAGTCGTAGTAATTCTCGTAGGCGAACGGTGCGTTGCCGACGAGGTCGCCGCCGACCGCAGGGTGGCGAATGGCGGCACCTGTCGGGCCGTCGACGAGGTTGGCTACGCCGCAGCAGACTTCGTCGATCTCGTCATAGTCGGCAATGAAACGAAATTCGAGGTTGTCCGTCGGCACCAGCAGCAACTGGCCGCGCACGCCCCAGCGGTTGCGGTCGCCGTATTCCTCGCCATCGACCAGGTT
>JAKEGN010000317.1 GCA_022615525.1 Woeseiaceae bacterium | reverse complement strand
CTGGAATCTGAAATTATCCAAAGAAACAAGTAGTTATGTTCCGAAGCTGATGGCGCTCGTCGAGATCGTCCGGGACCCGGCGGCTTTCGGCCTGACCCTGCCGGCGATCCGGAACGCGCCGCAGTTTGCGGCCACGGAAGTCGGCGGGCAGCTCGACCTCGCGCTGGCAGCCGAGATTGCCGGCCTCGACATGGAAACGCTTTACGCGTTCAACTCCGGCTTCAATCGCTGGGCGACCGATCCGGACGGGCCGCACCGGCTCATCCTCCCGATCGGGCACGTGGAGGATTTCCAAGTGGCGTTGCAGTCGGTGCCCCCCGCCGAGCGGGTGCGCTGGCAACGCCACAAGATCCGGCCCGGCGAAACCATTTCCGAGATCGCCGACCAGTACAACACGCCGCTGGCATCGATCAAGAGCGTGAACGAGCTGCGCGGCAATACCATCCGTGCCGGCGAGTACCTGATGATCCCGGTCGCCGCCAAGCCGCTCGCGGATTACAGCTTAAGCGCCGAGCAGCGTCGCAACCAGACGCAGAATCGCAGCCGGCAGGGACAGCGCATCGACCATATCGTCGCCTCCGGCGAGAGTTTCTGGTCCATCAGCCAGCGTTACAGTGTCGGCATGAAGGAACTCGCCGCCTGGAACGGCATGGCACCCAGGGACACCCTGTCCATAGGCCAGAAACTGGTGGTGTGGACCAAACAGGTGAACGCAGCCACGGCCAAGAGCGTTGCGGCCACCACGCGCAAACTGAACTACACGGTGCGCAGCGGCGACTCGCTGTACCTCATCGCCAACCGCTTCCGCATATCCGTCTCCGATCTCGTACGCTGGAACAAGATCGACAAAAACAATATTCTGCGACCAGGACAGAAGCTGACGATGTACGTCGACGTGACGCGCCAGTCGAGCTAGGGAAGCGCTGAACTATTTGGAAAACGCCGTCATTGCAAGCGCAGCGAAGCAATCCCGGGTTTTGGATTTGATAACATGAAGATTGCTTCGTCACTGCGTTCCTCGCAACGACGGGATTGCTTCGTCACTGCGTTCCTCGCAACGACGGGATTGCTTCGTCACTGCGTTCCTCGCAATGACGAATTGGTCAGAGGTTTCCCGGTTGGGTTACAGTTACTCCGTTCGGAGTTCGGTAACCGTCACCGGAATGGGGAGAAATCATGGGATTCATGGCCGGAAAGCGGGCGCTGATCGTCGGCCTCGCGAGTAATCGTTCGATCGCCTGGGGCATCGCGCAGGCCTTTGCGCGCGAAGGCGCGGAGCTTGCGTTCACCTACCAGAACGACAAACTGAAGGGGCGCGTCGAGGAAATGGCCGGCGAGCTCGGATCGAAACTGACCTACCCGCTCGATGTCGGGTCGGATGCAGAGATCGACGCCGTCATGCAGTGGCTGAAAAAGGAATGGGGCGGCTTCGAGGTGCTGGTGCACTCGGTCGGTTTCGCACCCCGCGATCAGTTGAGCGGCACCTATATCGAGGCGGTCACCCGCGAAGGCTTCCGCATCGCGCACGACATCTCGAGTTACAGCCTGGCAGGGCTCGCCAAAGCGGCGTTGCCGCTCATGGAAAAGCGCAATGCGGCAATCCTCACGCTGTCTTACCTCGGCGCCGTGCGCGCTGTACCCAATTACAACGTGATGGGCCTCGCCAAGGCGAGCTTGGAGGCCAACGTACGCTTCCTCGCCTCCGATCTCGGGCCGCGTGGCATTCGCGTCAACGCGATTTCGGCCGGCGCCATCAAAACGCTCGCGGCCGCCGGCATCAGCGGCTTTCGCAAGATGCTGGCGCACATGGAACAGGTGTCGCCGATACGGCGCAACGTCACGCCGGAAGACGTCGGTAACGCGGCGGCGTTCCTGTGTTCGGATCTCGCGGCGGGCATAGCCGGGGAAATCCTCTACGTCGATGGCGGCTACAACACCATCGGCATGTACCTCGACGAGGAGTAAATCTAAAAAAGGTGTCGGGTTTCCTGAGCGACTAAGCAGGGCACGGCAGCCGCGGGGAGGCCTGTGACAGGATGGCTCCCTGCGGTCCGCTTGATTCCCGTCACAGGCCTCCCCCCGACTGCCGTGCTGAAACGGCGCGACCAGCGTTTCGGCCGGAAATGGGACAGCAGTGATCCGGCACCTTATTTTCGGTTCGACCCCTTTTCGCTATTTGCCGTCGATCGCCAGCAGCGTTTTCTCGCCGTCCAGCCGCGCCACGATCACGGCGCAGACCGCGTCGCCGAAAACGTTGACGCTGGTGCGGCACATATCGAGTACCCGGTCGAAGACCATCAGGACACCGATCGCCTCGGCCGGCAGGCCGATGGCACCGAGGATGATTGCGATGGCGACAATCGATGCCGAGGGCACGCCGGCGACGCCGACCGAAGTCAGCAGCGCAATGGCCACGATCGAGAACTGCACGCCGAAAGTCAGCTCCAGTCCGTACGCCTGCGCGAGGAACATCGCGGCAGCGCATTCGTAAAGCGCCGTGCCGTTCATGTTGATGGTCGCGCCGAGCGGCAGCACGAAGCTCGTGATCTTGTTGGACACGCCCGCGTTTTTTTCGACGCACTCCATGTTGACCGGCAAGGCCGCGTTCGACGACGCGGTGGAGAACGCGGTCAGCATGGCCGGCGCCATGGCCGGATACATTTTCCAGGGATTGACGCGGCCGACGAAGCGCAACAGCAGGGGCAGCACCACGAACGCGTGTATCGCGAGCGCCGCGACCACCGTCAGGGCGAAAATCGCCAGCGGTTTTGCGGCACGGAAACCGCTTTCCGCAACGACGGCTGCGACCAGGCCGAACACGCCGATCGGCGCAAACTTCATGATCCAGGTGGTCATGAGCATCATGATCTTGAACACGCCGTCCCAGAAACGGTACATCGGATCGGCCAGCTCCTTGCTGACCTGCGTGATGAAATAGCCGAACAGGAGCGCAAAGAAAATGATGGCGAGCATCTCGCCGTCGGCGGCGGCTTTGACGACATTCGCCGGAATCATGCGCAGGAAAATCTCGGCGACATCCCCCGTGCCTTTGCCCTCGATACGCGCGGCTATGTCGGTCGTGCTTTGCTCCAGCGCCAGTAATTCACGCACCGGCTGCCCGTCCTCGTATCCCGGCCCGACGGCATTGATCAAGGTCAGCCCGACCAGGATCGCCGCAGTCGTGGTGAAGGCATAGAAGAACAACGTGCGCCCGCCGAGCGCACCGAGGTTGCCGCTTGCGCCTATGCCCGCCATGCCGACGATGATCGACGACAGGATCAGCGGCACGATGACCATCTTCAGTGCGTTGAGAAAAAGCTCGCCGATGTAGTCGAACGCGCTGAGGAAACCGACACCGAACAATTGCGGCGCGGACGGATCGCCGGCACCGAAATAGTTGACGAACGACCCGGCGACAGCCGCAAGCCCGATAGCAATCAGGATCTGCCAGTGGAGCGCAAGTTTTGTCATTCGCTATCCCCCGCTGCCGTCAAAGCCCGGTCATTGTGAGCCCAATCCCGTCATTGCGAGGAGCGAAGCGACGAAGCAATCTCCACAGATTGCTTCGCTGCGCTCGCAATGACGGAGCTCGAACGATTGCTTCGTCGCTTCGCTCCTCGCAAAGACGAATCAATGAGAACTTCCCTAAAAACCGATTTCGTCGGACAGCGCGTCCTCGCTGCGGACGATGTCTGCCTCGCTTTCCAGCTGCAGAATGAAGGCCGTGTAGTCGGCAATGCCGGACTGGCCGGAGAGTTGTTCCTTGCGCTGGTCGCGTTCGGCGAGCGGCACGTTCTCCGGCCGGCCGGGCGCGACCGCGTCGAGACTGAACACGGCATAATCGCCTTCGACAGTCACCGCCGTACCGGTACGCGGCTTGCCCTGCAGCGGTTTCTTGGCCCGGTAAATGGCTTCGAGCACGCGTTCGTCCAGATCCTCGCTCAACCGGTTGATGACGGCATAAGGCGTTGCCGTCGCTTCGACCGCCGCTGCCGCATCGGCAAACGGGACACCGTCGCGCAATGACTCGAGCAGGGATTCGACGCGTCCCTGCACCAGCTCGCGGGCTTTCTCCGCGCGGACGGATTCGACGATCTGCTCGCGCACCGCATCGAGCGGCTGACGCATCGCTTCCTGGTGCCGCGTGACGCGCAACACGATCGAGCTGTTGGCATCGATCTCGACGATGTCGCTGATGGCGCCCTCGCGCAGCACGCGCGCATCGAAAACGGCATCGATCGCCGCCTGGTTGCTGCCAAAAGGCTCACCGCCCGTGCGCTTGAAATCCTTGGCCGTCAGCACCTCGAGCCCGGCCGCCTGTGCGACGCTCGTGAGGTCGGTCGCGTCGAACAGGGCGTCGGATACGGCGCGTTCCTTTTCGCGGAACGCGTTGTCACCGTAAGTGTCGCGGAGTTCGCGTTCGAGTTCCGCGCGCACCTGGTCCAGCGGCAATGGTCCGCCCGGCACGATCTCGTCGAGACGGACGATATGGAAACCGAATTCGCTCGTGACCGGGCCGCGGATTTCGCCTGCTTTCATGGAGAATATCGCGTCGCCGAGTGCGCCCGGCATCTGCGACTGAACGATCAGGCCGAGGTCGCCGCCCTGCGCGGCCGTGCCGCCGTCTTTCGAGTACTGCCGCGCAAGGTCCTCGAACGGTTCGCCGGCCTGCGCCCTCGCGGCCAGCGCACGTGCCTGTTCGCTGGCGGCAGCCTCGTCCCCATCCGGCGTTATCAGGATGTGGGATGCGCGGCGCTGCTCATCCTGCAGGTAACGGCTGGCCGACGCCTCGTAATGCGCCTGCAAATCCTGCTCGCTGATCGTCGTCGCCGCCGCCAGCACGTCGCGGCGAATCTCGAGGTATTCGAGATCGACGCTCTCG
>JAKEGN010000316.1 GCA_022615525.1 Woeseiaceae bacterium | reverse complement strand
GGTCCGCGCCCCAGGGTCCCGTCCCGGCGTCGCCAGGCGAATTCTCGTGGTTGCAGACCAGGACTACATTGCCGTCTGCACCGGCAAAAGCCGCCATCCCGTCTGCGGCGGCGGGCACCAGCAGGCCATCGTCCATTTCATCTCCGTGCGCGGAGAGGATACGGTAGTCGAACCCATCCGGCAGGTCGAGGATGCCCCCGGGATCGGCACGCAGCGCAGAAAACGGCGAGGGAAACCTGTCCGATGCTGCAAGAGTTGCGGCAGGTGCCGCAGCAGCAACGAAGAGGTTCTGCAGAAATCGACGTCGGTCGATCATTATTCGGGTTACTCGGGCGAGATTGGGATCGGTCGCAGATTGTAAGCACGGAACAATTGTGCACACCAATTATTACAACCGTATGCAATAATCCGCGCCATGCTGCGACGAACCAAGATAGTAGCAACACTCGGGCCGGCTTCCGACGATTCGAAGCGACTGCGCGACATGATCAAAGCAGGGATGGATGTCGCGCGGCTGAATTTCTCACACGGAAACGAAAGTGAGCAGCGTACCCGCGCGGAACGCATTCGTGCCGCCGCGCGGGAATGCGGGCGCGACATCGGCATCATGGGCGATTTGCAGGGCCCGAAGATCCGCGTTCGCCGATTCCGTGACGGCAGCGTGATCCTGCAGGACGGAAGTGACTTCTTTCTCGATCCGGGCCTCGGCGAGCTCGAGGGCAGCGAGGCAGGTGTGGGAGTTGCGTACGAACACCTGCACAAGGACGTTGCACCCGGCGATATCCTGCTGCTGAATGACGGACAGCTAACGCTGAAAATTGTGCGCGTGTCCGGAACCCGCGTACACACGACGGTCGTCCAGGGGGGCGTGCTGTCTGACCACAAGGGGATCAACCGCCAGGGTGGCGGCTTGTCGGCACCGGCGCTGACCGACAAGGACCGAATCGATATCCGCATCGCGGCGGATCTGAAACTCGACTTCCTGGCGGTTTCCTTCGTGCGCACTGCCGAAGATGTCGAGGAAACACGCAGGCTGTTACGCGAGGCCGGCGGCCATGCTCTGATCGTGGCCAAAATCGAACGTACGGAAGCGCTGCAGGCTATTGATTCCATTATCGAAGCCGCCGATGTGATCATGGTTGCGCGCGGTGACCTCGGCGTCGAAATGGGCTATGCCGAACTGACCGGAATGCAGAAGCAGATCATTCGACGCACCCGGCACAGCAACAAGGTCGTTATTACCGCGACCCAGATGATGGAGTCGATGATCAACAATCCCGTACCGACGCGAGCCGAAGTGTCAGACGTGGCAAACGCAGTGATGGACGGAACGGATGCCGTGATGCTGAGTGCCGAGACGGCCGTCGGAAAATATCCGGTTGCCGTGATCGCCGCGATGGCCGACGTTTGCAAGGGTGCGGAGAAGCATGCGCTGGCGAGGGGGCGCACAAGCCATCGGCTGGACGATCAGTTTCAGACTGTCGATGAGGCGATCGCGATGGCTGTGATGTACACGGCGAATCACCTCGCCGTGACAGCGATAATCGCACTGACGGAGTCCGGTGCCACAACCCTGTGGATGTCCCGGATTCGGTCGGACATCCCGATTTACGCCTTCACCCCGCACGAGTCGACGAGCCGGCGGGTCTCGCTGTATCGCGGCGTGTATCCGGTGTCCTTCAGGATCGAGCACAACGACCCAAGGCAGCTCACAGAAGACATATTTTCGACCTTGCTCAAGCACAAGCTCGTGCGCGAAGGCGATCTCGTAATCTTCACCAAGGGGGACCTGACCGGCGTTTCCGGCAGCACCAACGGCATGAAGATCCTCAGGGTTGACAAACCTGGCTGAGTTCCGGTGAAAAGTATCAAGCGCCTGTTGCAACGGCTGCTGTGGTCCGCGCTGGCAGTCCTGGTGGCGGCCATTGCCACGGTGTGGCTCTTGCTGGAACGCAGCTTGCCGCCGCTCGACGGTATTTTGCATGCCGGCGAACTCGCGGGACGAGTAACGATCGAGCGGGATGCGCAAGGCGTGCCGACCATTACGGCGAGGAGTCGCACTGACCTTGCCTACGCAACCGGTTTCGTCCACGGTCAGGATCGATTTTTCCAGATGGACCTGACGCGTCGCCAGGCCGCGGGCGAGCTGTCCGCGATCTTTGGCGAACTCGCACTCGACCTGGACAAGCGCATGCGTTGGCACCGGTTTCGCAGTCGGGCAGGCCGGGTTCTGGAGACCGTGAGTGAAGAAGAAAAAGAGACCTTGGCAGCCTATGCTGCCGGCGTCAATGCCGGCCTTGCCAGCCTGCGATCCCGGCCATTCGAATATTTCATGCTGCGCGAAACGCCGCAACCCTGGCAGCCCGAGGACTCGCTGCTGGTCGCGTACGCGATGTTCCTGGACCTGAACGATGAGCGCGCGATGCGGGATGTGCAACGCGGCTACGCCGCGCGCGCGTTGCCGCGCGTGGTATTCGACTGGCTGTATCCTGCCGGCACCCGGTGGGATGCGCCGTTGACCGGCACGACCACGGCTGCCGCCGCAGTACCGCCTGCCGCAGTGTTCGATCTGCGGCGCAGTTCCGGTGCAGGCGGCGGTGTACCGGGTGATCTCGCAACGGACGCCCATTTGACTGGCAGCAATAACTGGGCCGTGTCGGGGTCGCTCAGCCGCAACGGCAAAGCAATCGTTGCCAATGACATGCACCTCGGGCTGTCGGTACCGAACGTCTTTTACCGCGCGCGGCTGGTACAAACGGGGGACAATTCTGGCGGGGATACTGGCGACAATTCGCGTGACGATTCGCGCGATGATTCGCGCGACGATTCGCGCGACATAACCGGGGTCACTCTGCCCGGTACGCCGGCGGTTGTTGCCGGAAGCAACGGCAGGGTAGCCTGGGCATTCACCAACAGCTACGGAGACTGGTCCGATGCCGTGATCGTGCGCCCCGGCGCGATGCCTGGCACTTACCGGACGGCAGATGGCGATATGCCCTTCGAGGAACATCACGAGACCATCGCAGTGAAGGGCGCGACCGATGTCACGGTGCTGATCAGGGAGACGCGCTGGGGACCGGTGAATGAGGATGTCGAGTGGCCGGATGGCGAGATCGCGGTCAGCTGGATCGCACACCGCGCAGGCGCCGTCAATCTGCTGCACCTGGGCCTGGAAACCGCAGCGACGATCGACTCGGCGATGGACATTGCGAACAGGCTCGGCATACCGCCGCAGAATTTCGTTTGTGGCGACGACGCGGGAAACATCGGCTGGACAATCGCGGGAAAAATTCCGCAGCGGTCGGCGTTCGACTCGAGTTTGCCGGCTGACTGGAGCGAGCGCGACGGCTGGACCGGCTGGTTGCCCGCCGAAAACTACCCGCGAGTGCGGAATCCTCCCGCCGGACGAATCTGGACGGCGAATTCACGTGTCGTCGACGGCGGCGCGCTGCAGATGATTGGCAACGGCGGGTACGACCTC
This sequence comes from Woeseiaceae bacterium, assembly GCA_022615525.1. Lineage (GTDB taxonomy): Bacteria > Pseudomonadota > Gammaproteobacteria > Steroidobacterales > Woeseiaceae > JAKEGN01. Next base: position 713 of record JAKEGN010000316.1, on the reverse strand, counting down.
GGCGCACGCGCAGGGCAAATACGCGACAAGCTGCACTCGAAGGATCTGTTCATTGCCAGGGACATGCTGGCAATTCAGCTCGACGATCGGGCGCTGTTCCTCACGCCATGGCGAGACCTGCTGTTGTCAGTGCTTGATGACGAGGCGGTAGGCTCCGATGCACAACGTCAAAGGTATCGCGAGCTCGCCGAGGACTGGGTGCCGCGCGCGACGGCCGAGTCGGCAGGGTACCGCCTGGTCCGCGGGTTTCGCATGGAAGTCCGGCAAATGGTTTTCGATATGCTGATGCGGCCGGTGGTGGACAGCTATGGGAAAGAGATCGAGCTGCGCATCAGCAACCAGTTCGAGGGGCCATTATGGACCCTGGTCAACGAGCAGCCGGCGCACTTGCTGTCAAAGGACTTCGAGAGTTGGCACGCGCTGCTGCTGGAAGCTGTAGACCGGAATATTCGCTACTTCGAGCAGAACTTCGACGGCGGACTCGAACAGCGCCGCTGGGGAGAGCGCAACATGGCCAGGATCAGGCATCCTCTGAGCCGCTCGATCAGCGCCTTGTCGCCCTGGCTCGACATGTTGCCGCAACCCCTGGATGGCGACTCGAACATGCCCAGGGTCATGAGCCCCGATTTCGGTCCATCCGAAAGATTCGCCGTATCGCCCGGCGATGAGCAAGACGGCTACCTGCATATGCCGGCAGGGCAGAGCGGTCACCC